>NZ_JARVZZ010000003.1 GCF_029846115.1 Serratia marcescens | reverse complement strand
TCATCAATGAAAACCTTTATGGTCGCATGCACTGTGCTAATGCTCAGTGCATGTTCGCGTGACATATCTACTCATTCACTGGTTACCCCTCAGGCTCACATCATCCACTCAGCACAGGACATACAAAACACCACGACCCTACTCAACCAAGCTGACGCCATTAACCAGACACGTTCATCGTTGTTCATCCCACGAATCACCGCTAACTCTCAGAGGATCGCAGTGGATTGGGACGGCGACGCTATCGAACTACTCAGTCAGTTAGCGCATCAACGCGGTTTGTCCTTTGCTTATACGGGCGTTCGCCTGCCCCTGCCCCTGACAATCCATGTACAGGACGCAACCTTTGAACAGGTTCTGCGTTTGGTTCGCACCCAGATCGATTGGCGAGCTCAGTTGGATCAGCAGCCAACTGAGCTACGACTCTATTTCATGTTACCCCTGAAAAAAGGAAAACTGGCATGACACAAAAAGCCCTGGCCCTGTGCCTGGCACTGGTCACGGTGCCGGCTATCGGGGCTACAACTGAATCATCCCCTCCACCAAGTATTGATGCCTATTTGTCACCCAAGACCATAGACAAACATGGCCTTAACGACACGCTCTGGCAGCTACTAAATGATGCAGGCCAAACCGTGGGCTTTCGTGGGGGAAAGGCTCAACGCGCCTGGGAGCTTCAACAGGCTCTGAATGGTCAGAACGATGCGCTTAATCGCCTATATACGTTCGCCCCCCTCATCAGCAGACAAGGTTGGTTACCGCCGGTGATCGTGGCATCTGAATCTCTGGCCCACATTACCGATAGTCAGATCCGCACAGCCAACAAGGTCTACAACATTCTCGTTCCCGAGCGATTTGTCAGTAACCCGCCGACCTGGCGCCAATATTTGCTGGCTGGCCTGGGCATCAACACAGACATTCCAACGGAAATCCGCCCCAAAAATGGAGACGAAGAAAAAGTCTGGAGAGCAGCCATAGAGAAAGGATGGCAGGAAGGGCGAGAAAGTGCCGACCGAACCCTGGAAAGTAATTTTGGACGGCTGACCCGGGATTACACCGGCATGGTGCGTTATTCCACCCTTGTACAACAGGGCATGATCACCCCACCAGTCGTCAGTGAACAGCTGCAGTCTGTCACCGGTTCGAAAGACAAGCTGATGCTGGGCGATAAAGTCCGCGACCTGAAACAACGTGCCGGCTTCGAACTGGATAAAAAACGCTGGAAACCCACGATAAACACCCAACAGTAATCAACATCACACTCAGCAAGGAGTGTCGACATGACGGATTTAGACAGTTTTGATTTCAGGGGCGGTCTTACCGCTGACAAACTCCGAGAGTTCTTCGTTCATTGTTACCGCCATAACGTATCGGATATTCATCTGCAAAGTGGCAGTCCCATCGTTGTCGATCATCATGGCCGTAAAGTGGTCGCCGGTCAGTTCCCTCTGGAACATGCCAATTTGGTTCGCCTGATTGATGAGGTGTATACCCCGGATATCAAATCCCTCGTTCAGGGGGGGCAAGGGGCCGATCGTCCCCTGCAGTTAGAAGGCGACAATAATGGCCGCTTTGGGCTCGAACGCGGTGAGCGAGTCAGGTTTCGGACCAACTTCATCCAGGCGACGATCGGGGCGCTCAATACCGCCATTGCCATGACTCTGCGTATCATTCCGTCGAACATCCCCATCCTTGAGGATATGGGGATAGAAGAGGATTTGTTCCGCAGCTTTTTACCGATGGATGGCATGGGGTTAGTCTGCGGCCCGACGGGTTCGGGAAAGTCCACACTTCTGGCCTCCGTATACCAGCATTACGGTGAAACAAACCCTAACGGCAAACTGGTGACCTATGAGGATCCTGTCGAGTATTTGTTAAATAGCCCTCGATTATTGCTGCGACCGCAGCAGTCTGAAATAGGACGTGATGTACCCAGTTTTGCCCACGGTTTGCGCCTGGCTTTACGTCGGGCTCCCCATATTATCGGCATCGGTGAAATCCGTGACCTTGAGACGCTCCAGGCTGCAGTCGCTTGCGCCCAGTCCGGACACTTAACGTTAGGTACACTTCACGCCTTCTCACCCGGGCATGCCTTTTCACGCTGTGTCTTGATGGCACCCAACGACTCACGTGAACAAATCGCCTTCGACCTTCTGGACGCCATGCGCTTTGTCGTTGTGCAACACCTGTTGCCGACGATCGACGGCAAACGCCAGGCTGTCCGGGAATATGTGCTGTTTGATGACGACTGGCGCCACCGGCTTGGACTCGAACACTACTCACGCTGGCCCGACATGATCAACGCAACGCTACGGGAAAAACAAAGCCGGATCGCAGACCAAGCCTGGACGCTGTTTGTTGAAGGTCGCATCGATAGCCGTGTCGCTGAGCGAGTGATCGGTTGGCGGGAGTTCACCGATAAACAACGGAGGCATTGATGGATAACGACTATTCCCCCTGGCTCGACAGTGGGCGGCCCGCCACCTTCTGGGGCATTCCCGTATTGGTTTATCTGGTGCTGCTTATCTGGGTCATTTGGCCAAGTCTGCCCGTGCTCATGTTTTGCATCGCCTTGCTGATTTTTTACAAGGTGCTGGCCATCTTCGGTTACACGCTAACAGTGCTGTTGCAACGACTGCTGCACCGGATGCGGGGAAACATCATTACCGGGCGACCTTGGTGGTATCGAAAGTTTTTTGAATAGGAGCTGTGATGAAAGAACAATATGCAAAATCTGACACGCCATTTCTGGCCGGCTATTTACTCCAATCCCTGATATACCGCCCTACTCGCATTTGGATTGGCATCTATTCGGGCAATGTCGACGACCTGGGCTGGGAGGCGGTATGAAGGTCACCGAACCGACTTACCTGGTGATCCCGTTTGAGCAACTTAAAGAGGCCAAGCGCCAGGCTGGAAAACTTGAAAATGGTCAGAATGCCCTTGAGTTCGATGCTGATAAAAAACTGTGGTTCGCCAGACCTGGGGCAGATCTCAGCAAGCTGTCTCGATGGCGGACAGACACTGCCCTGGTGATGTCTGCACAGGGCGATCCCCAACAGGAATTTGGCGACTTTATCCGTGTCCTTGGGGGAAAACTCAGCGAGCCTCCTGAAATGGATGGGAAAGCTCACCGTATCGCAATGGATGATGATAAACCCGGGAAACAGTCAGGGGTTTATGTGGGCCATAAGGATGGCTTTGCCAATGGCTGGTTCACCGACCATCGCGCGGGAGATCACCGTAACGTTTGGTCATCAGCCTCTGCACGGCCAGATCCCACTGTTATTGCTCACCAAAAGGCGATAGCCGCTCAGGAGCAACATCGGCGTGAACAACGCAAGATAAAGGAACACAATCAGGTCGCACAGGCATCCGCCTCTCGTTACGCCCCCCTCAATCAGGCTGGCCATAATCATGCTTACCTGAACAAAAAAGGAGTCAAAGCCGCAAAAGGTCTCCGCTCAGAACGTGAGAACCTGGTCATTCCACTCAGCAATGCGGCCGGGGATATCCGTACACTGCAAACCATCGCCCCCGATGGCAGTAAACGCCTCAGTAAAGGTGGCCAAAAAGAGGGCAGTTTTTTTGTCGTCGGTGGCTCATTGAAAAATGGCAATCCCATCGTCTTTGCCGAGGGGTACGCGACGGCATCCAGTGCGGCAATGGCTCTTCAACATCCCGTCGTCATGACAGTTGACTCCGGCAATCTGGTAAAAGTGGCGAAAGCCCTGCATGAACACTATCCCGACAGCCCTAAGCTGTTTTTGGGAGATGACGACCTGCCAAAACCTAAACGCCCGGGTAACCCGGGTAAAGAGAAAGCAGAAGAAGCCGCCGACGCCACAGGCGGCACGGTAATATTGCCGACGTTTACGCAGTCAGAACGCCAGCAAGGCCTCACCGATTTTAACGATTTTCACCAGGCCCGGGGGCTAGAGGCATTAACGCAATTCTTGGCGCCAACATTTGCCGCATTGAATATCACTCAAGTGGAGCACACCGTGGAAAATATCCCCGTCGTTGAACCGGTACAAGCGCCGGTAGACGATACGCCAATGCCGTCTATACCGGAACCCATCGAACCGAACATCAGTGCCAACGACACCAGGATGCAAGCTTCGGCAGATCCCGAGCCCACAGTCACGGCTGCAACTTATACTGAACCTTCGCCTCCCTTCCAGGAGGACTATGCCGATTACAGCCATATTATTGCAGAATTGGATGAACAAGAGGCCCAGGAGTATTCACCGACAGTCCCTAACCCGGCCCCCATAAAGGATGAGCAGGAAACGGATGATGCTAAATTAATAGATAAACAGGCAAAAATTGCACCAACAGAAATAACATCGCTCACCGCACCAACGCCGACCTCAGGCCCAATCAACGAAAGCGCCAATACGCCCCTAACGGAAACGCAGGCTTCCGATGTTGAGCTCGAAGTTGACGGTATACGGATAGAAATGCCGGACGGCAAACAAAGTCGCCAGGTCACCCCTCTTGATCTGGATGCATTAATGCAACAGATCACCCATGAAATTGCAGCGGATGGCCGTTCTGTAAAATATTTGTTCTCCGGTGAACCCGCTTTTGTTGATCACGGTGACCGACTCACGATGGCCAACGCCACGGCCAGCCAAAATGATGCCATGATCTTGACTGCTCTGCTGGTTGCGCGAGAGCAGTATCGGGGACGTATTGAATTGACCGGTAGCGACGAGTTTAAACAGCGAGCCGTGACGTTGATCGCCGAGTACAACCTCGATGTCAAAATGAAGAACCCACAACAACAGTTGATGCTGGATGAAGCGCGCAAGGCATTGAGCAATGAACCTGCGCCAGGAGAGACCCCAACGCCAGTCGGTACGCCAACCGCGGCGATTGTGCCAGAACGAGAGTCAACATCACCTTCTGCTGCCGCCACAGAAAAGAACAGTCTCCCGCCGGAACTGAGACCGACGGTATTGCCGACCGATGAGCCACGCAACGCCAGCCGTAAAGAGAGTGAAGCCGGACTGACCGGTACCTTACTGGGGCACGGCCAGGCTCGTTATAATTTCGACGAGTCGGAGAACAACAACTATTACGTGCATTTACGCACGGCCGGGGGAGAACGGTACATATGGGGGAAAGAACTTGCCCAAATCGTCCCCGCCAGCGGTCTCAATAAGGACGACGTCGTTACGCTGACCTGGTTAGGCAATAAAGAAGTGACGGTTACGGCAAAAGTTCGGGATGAAAAAGGAAAGGTCATTGTTGATGCTAACGGTGTTGAGAAAACAGAGGAAATCGCCACCCATCGTAATCAGTGGGAAATTAAATCTGCTATCGACCCACAATTATTGGTCAGTCATGAACAACAGGCCACACCGCCGGCAACATTAGTGGCTTACGACATGACCCATTTCGCCGCGTTGCAACAACAAGTGATCCAACTGGCCAAAGATACCGGTATCACACTGCCACCGCTCCCTGAGCCTGCCAACGATCTGGTGTGGCTGAAACCAAACGGGGAAGGAACTGCAGCGCCGGCAACACGTCCTGCACACCCTAACTTACCGGCACAAACCCAGGATGCCGGCACCGTATTGATGAAAGCAATGGACAGTGAAAATCAGCTCAAGCTGCTGCTGGTTAAAGGCTTGGGTGAGTATGTTCAGGGCATTGTGCAATATCAGGGGGAATATCATCCAGTACTGGGAAAACTCTGCACCAACGACAAAGGCCATCGCTATCTGGCACTCAACGCGGTGACCACCGAAGGTGTAACGGCGATCGGCTACGGCAATGCAGTCAATCATGAATCAGGCGCCAATAACGCCTTCGTTTTCCGGCTGAAAGGGGAAAAGGAGCGTCTCTATGCACCGCTGATTGAACCGGCAAAGTGTCCCCCGGCCCTGCATAAACAACTTGGGTTTACGCATGACTACATTCCACCGTCGCAAGCCCCGCAGCGCCGGGACATCGATATTGTGGAAAACACCTCCCGGCCTACCCCGCAGTCACCCCGTCCCGGGGTGTAAGGAGTCTTTATGCAATTACGCTCTATTTTCCTGGCCACGTTAGTGGCCGGCGCCATGACGGTGCCAGCACAGGCTGCCAGCTGTCGAGCCGCCTCAGCGGCACAAGTCGGCGCCCAAAACGGCTATGAGCGGGACCGTAAAGCTGCTGAAGCATGGTCTCAGCGAGAAAACCAGGTATCCAGTGGATTACAGCAATGTTTGGGAGATATCAGCACGGCGATCACCGTTCCAACCTTTCCAGATTTGAGCGGTATTCTCAGCGGAATAAAAGACAAAATTTGCCGCGCCGCACACGACAAGATCCAAGAGTATATTCCTAGTCAAATCGACCCTTGGGGGGACTTATCTTCTCGCAGTGGTGGCCTGGGAGGTACAACTTCACGTTCAGTCAATGTGCCTAAAAACTACGCCCCAACCACTTACCAACAGGCGCCCGTTGTATCTTCACCGCCACCGCAATCCTCGAGTTCGACCGGTGGTGATTACCTCTTCAGTCGTTAATACACCTTCCGCTACCCAAGCGGATGTTACCTGTTCCTCCTTGCAGCCTCGCCGGGCATAACCTGGTGGGGCCTGCCCGTGGATAACGCCATGCAAAAAAAACAGCCTGTCACTCCTTCATCGGAGTTACCTGGTCCTTATGACGCCGCCATCGCGCAGCATCAGGCCAACCAACTCAATGTTAGTTTCACCCGCAAGTTATTGATCGCCAACGTGTGGCAAAGCGCCACTATCACCCTCTGCTTGCTGATCATTGGTGTATTGATCTACGCCGTTTTGCACCCGCCGGTGAAGTATTTTGCCACGCAGGATGGTCGGGTCATTCCCCTTACGCCAACGGACCAGCCAGCGTACAGCGATGCCGATGTGACCGACTTTGGTAACCGCGTGATACGTGAAGCTTTCACCCTAGACTTTGTGAATTACCGCACGCAGATGAATAACTTGCTTCCTCGTTTTTCCGATGAGGGGTTTCGCAGTTACTACACCGCGTTGACCACATCCAACGTTCTCGCAGCGGTTAAGGACAAGAAAATGAACATGTCCGTCATGACCTCGCCGGGCGTCATCGTCAGTAAGGGGACGCTGGAGAACGGTGTTTATGCCTGGAAAATTCAGTACCCCACCAAATTCAAGATGACAGGCCAAACGTCGTCACTGCCCGAACAAAGTTTTGTTGTGTCGCTGCTGATTCAACGTACCGATCCCCGGTTGAAAAACACCGGCATGGAAGTGTCCCAGCTCATTACCTATGAGGCTCAATAGTCATGAAAACCCCTTTTGCCGGTCTGTTATTACTGACTGCGGCCAACACTTTTGCCGCCACTACCGTCGATGTTGCCCCGGCACCGAACGCTTGGCAACCAGCCCAAACGATGGGCAATGCCCCGGCGGCGAATGCTGCTCAGAACAACCCGGTACCGGTACAGTCAACGCCCGGACCTGCCCAGAATGCCCCTTTACCACCGGCTGGGAACACCCCGTTGCCGTCACCGGCACTGACTTATGCCGAAGGCCAAATGGCTCCCCTTTCCCCGGACGATGTCACACATCTGCGCAGCACATTCGATCAGCTGCAGCGCAGTGAGAGCCGCTCCCCGGTGACAGCCGTCCCGCGAGTCAGTTCACTGACGGTGAACCTGTCACCAGGGGCATCATTACCCATGCTGCGAGCCCTGCCAAACTTCCCGAGCACCGTGTCATTCACCGATGAAACCGGCGCCCCTTGGAATATCGCGGCCCCTCCAGTGAACGGTAACGAAAGCGGGTTCTATATTCAGTTCATTCCAAACAGCGCAGTGATGTCTGTGCAGGCAAGGCGCGCCTATGACACCGGCAGCGTTACGGTTTATTTGCAAGGCTTGCCAGTACCGGTGGTCATTGCCTTATCCAGTGGTGAACCGGATAACGCTGACAAAGCGCAGATAACAGACAGTAGCCTTAACCTGCGGATCCCTATGCGCGGGCCAGCTGCTAAAGCGTTGCCGATCGCAAGAGAGAAAATCAGCCTGGATAACCCCACGCTGCAAGCCTTCCTTGATGGCACCCCGCCCAAAGAAGCCAAACGGTTAAAAACCAGTGGCAATGTCCCGATGACCAACGTCTGGCAAATAGGTGATGACCTTTATATCCGCTCTCGCAGTGAGCTACGGGATGCCTTTGTTGAGACCTCATCAGCTGCTGACGGCACCCACATATGGAAGCTGCCGGTTACCCCAGAAGTCGTTTTCTCGGTTCAGGGGCGAAACGCCACCCTGAACATCAACCTGGAGTGAAACCATGGCCATTGAAAAAGATGCTGCCAGCGACGGGAAAAAGACCGTCATGGTCATAGTAGGTGCCGTCGTCATTATCGGTGCAGGTGCCTACCTTGGATGGGGGTACCTAAACCAACCCGAACCGACCCCATCGCAGTACAAACTCAATCGTGTCGCCAATAATGCGCCTCGCAACAGCGCCGAAACCGTCCAGTACCAGCGACTGCAAAGCGAGGCCAACAGCATCGGCTATAAAACAGCTGACAATGGTGGAACCAGTTTTGTTGCTTCATTACGCATGAGCGACATCAATGCAGAAATGCCGGCACCGGTCCCACAGCCGGTCAACCTGAATACGACACCAGCGGATACTCAGCAAGGCAGCAATCCACAGAATGGCGGTATTGCCGAAGACCAAAAAGCGGCGTTGAAGGGATATTTGAAAACACTCAACGATCGCTGGAAACCCGGAAATATGCAGTTGGCCAGCGCCTTTGGTCAGGGAGCTCAAGGGCAACAAGGTACAAACCCATCGGCAGACTCATCTGCAGGCAACGCGTTCGGTAACTGGACACAGAGCCTGCCAGGAAATGCACCAACGGCAACCCTCGCCAGTCTGGAAGCACAAACCAAAAAAGAGAAGGACATCATGGTCGTTCCGCCGAATACCCGTCGGCCTGGCGTAATCGACAGTGCTGTTGATTCTGACAACCTCAATTCCATTGTTCTCGCACATATCCCTGCAGGCGGGCTGGCGGGTGCCAGTTTCACCGCTCAGGGGGTTCAACTGGCTGGCGATGGTGTCGTGATCCACTTTACCCGCATGACGCTTAACAACGTGGATTATCAGGTGGACGCTTATGCCCTGCAGGACGACACGTTGCAATCAGCAGTAGCAAGCGACGTGAGCAACCGCTACATCAGTCGCATTCTTCTGCCGGCCGTTGCCTCGAGCCTCGGCGGCCTGGGAGATCTCTACAAGCAACAGAACACTCAAATCCTGTCCACCAATGCCGGGACGATTTCCGGCGGTACCGGCAAGGTCAGTGGTTCGGCCGTGGCCGGCACGATTGTCGGCGGCCTGGGGGCCAATGCCGGCAAGGTGATGACCAATGATGCCTCTCGCCTTCCGGTTAAGCAGGTCAAAGTGTTCAAAAACCAAATTGTGGCCATCCAATTTATGAAAGGGGTGTATGAGAGCGACAGAGTCAATAAAAGCGCAGCAGTTACACCGCTCAACGCAGGAGAACAGTAATGTCCAAGTCCCATTTTGATCTTGATGCTCCCCCACCGGAGCCATTGGCGGAAGATACCGATATCCCAGAAACGCCCATCGTCAATAAACCCATAAAACAAAAGCTCATTACATTGCCGCTCGGTATCAAGGTGACACCGATACAGGCGGGAATAATGGCGTTGAGTCTCATCGGGATCGTGATATTCGGTGTGATGCGCAATAACCCACATGATAGCGGTGCCCCGCCACAATTTGCGGCTCAGGAGACGGTGAGTCCGTCAGTTCCGACACCGGCAACATCTTCTCCTGCAGGCTCCATCACTCGGGAGCAGCAAACACCGGCAACAATGCCTATGCCCGAACCCACCGAGCGCGCCATTGTTACAGAAGCTACACAGCACGCTATCGAGAACAACCGTGTATTCAGTGAGAACAACCGGGAGGGAATCAAGGCACTCGACGAGCGGATACGCGCACTTGAACGCCAGGTTAATGCGCTGGCACAGCGCCCATCAACCACAATAGCTACCCCGCAACCTACAGCAGCGGTTCGTTCCGCCAATCATGGCCACCGGACTGGCACCAAAACCCATTCCCTTCGTGGTGCAACGATCGCAAGCCTTTACCCAGGGCTAGCATGGGTTAATTACCAAGGCAGCACCTGGGCACTACGTCCCGGTGACCGCATTGGTAATGCCACCGTTCAGAGTATTGACACCACACAACGCCAGGTGATCACCACCGCCGGGGTTATCCGGTAGGGAGAACTATGGATTTGGTCCAAATGCTGGCCAATGCCGTCAATAACGTGACCGCTGTCGGGATCCAACTGGTTCTCGCACTGGGTGCCGTTGGCGGTCTGGTCATGTTGGCGTTGCACTTTGGGAACATTGCCAGCAAAGCCCGGCGCGGCCAGGTACAGGATGGCGCAGGAAAAATTCTGTCCGTCGTCTTGGTGTGCGGCTGCATCATCGCACTGCACCAGGTCATGAACGCGACCTCGCAGCAGATGGCGCTGGGCAATGTCACCTTTGGCGCTATTGCTTATGTGTCAGAGGGCAAATATGGCCCGGCCGCGGTCGCCATTAACGCCGGCCTGACTTTGCTGCAGTGGGTCGGCGTTATTTATGCGTTGCAAGGTTTGCTCCGGTTGCGACGTTCACAGAAGGACGGCCATACCGGACTCAGTGCCGGTGAAGATGTTTCAAGCGGCGTTAAACGAATCATTGTCGGCACAATGCTCGCAGTCAGTCCCCGGGTACTCGATGCCCTACAAAACACACTCAATATTCATTGGTAAAACATAGAGGTAATAATGAAAGCTCGTCACTCCCTGAAAGATATTCCCCTGTTCATCGCAATTAAAGGTGCCCTCATGGCCGATACAATACGCCGGTATTATGCCCGCGCAATTGCCGGGGGACTGGCGTGGTTTCTTACCCCTCTGGCGCATGCTGACGATGACATCGCCGGTATGATCAAAGGGTGGCTTGATGGGATTTACTCGCTTAAAGAACCGATCGTCAATGCCTCCATGGTCATCGGGCTTGTGTGCATTGCCGGAGCAATTGGTCTGATGGCCACTAAGAAAAACAACCCTCAGATTAAAGTTGGGCACATTCTGGTCCTGTTGGTCGCTGGTGCATGCTTTATTGCACTCGATCAGATGGCCAGCCGTAGCCAGAAGCAAATGACCCTCAACCCTGTAGGTATTTAATCCCCTGATGGCCAGTCCAAAGGGCTGGCCATTTCGTTAACGCTCGTCCTTCGCCACCACTGTTCCCTCCTGCCCTGGAGTTCATATGTTGGTTTTTTCTATTTCCCAGCGTGTCGCTGGGTTTTCTCGATCGGCTAAACAACAAGAAATTTTAGATTTGACCGCACGCCAGTGTGGACACTGCTGCGAATTCTGCGGTTATGAGTCGCCTAAGAACACGGCAATTTTCCGCGACAACAACCCTTTGAATACAGCCCCTGACAACCTCAGCGTCGCTGACCCTCTGTGCCAGGCGTGGCAGCAGCTCGATACCGTTACTGCAGAGGCCGGCGTAATGATCTACCTGCCGACGTTACCGCCCGAAGATGTCAATCACCTGCAGCGGGCCATCGCCCAAGCGCTGAACTCAGAGGACGAAGACTACCGCCGGGACGCCAAAGCCTTGTTGGATTGGCTGACATCGCACGATAAACCGGTACAACAGGCCTGGGGAACAACACATCCACAGGCATTCGGCGAAGCACTTAAACAATTACCCACCGACCGCCGAGGTCTTCTTCTATCACGCTGCCGTCACCTGGCGATAGCGCTTCACCCTGGCCGCCTTGTCGGTCGACTAGCCACCACAGGTTTGGATGCTGGCACCACCTGGTGGTTACACCTGTACCGTGATTACAAAGCCCGGAGTTGACCATGATTATTGATAAAATCGAAGACGCATTTGCCTTCTTCTCCCGCTATACCCTGGGCAGAGATTTCGCACAGTATTGTGATCTGCGCACAGTCATTGGCATGACGCCCGACGATAAAATTCGCCATCCTTCGCTAAGCGCACCGTACATCCATGTCACTCACAGCAATGATTACGCCAGTTGTTTTGAAGTCCTTGGCGCATTTCGAGAATTTAGCGAAAACGTGCCTAAAATACCCAACGAACAACCCGAGGCCGACAGCTACCTGCGTTTTGTGTTGAAACTTCGTGATGCACTAACAGGCGACTTTAAGGCTCTGGGCCATAAAATCAGCATTGTTTTCGAGCGGGATCCTGGCCGCGGAAAAGAAGAAATTACCCGATTGGTGGAGCCTCAGCGTCAGGCCTATCGCAAACTCGGGTTAAGGCTTGATGATCTGGTCGATGAGCAAATCACCAAAATGTCCCCCTATGTCGCCCGCGAGCGTGTATGGCTGACGGTTTACACGGCAATTTCCTCCCTGCCCGTTGCGGAACGTAAAGAAGAAACACATCGCCAGGAGCAACAGTTTAAAAACGTGCCGGAGGCTCGATTCGGTCAAAATCCTGTGTTTGCTGAATTTGAGGGACTGAAACTCCGACACGATGCCTTTATCGACAAGTTGGCCAACGACCTTACTAATGGTAACGAGGGGGTGATGGTTCGCTTACTGGACGCGCACGAAGCAGGGCATATCCTGCGCGACGAAATCGAACGTCTCAGTACGGATGAAAGCTGGCAACCTCTGCTCCCTGGCGACCGAGTGATCCCACATGGCAAATTGCGCGATGACGATATCAGCGGTGCATTGGCCCCTCACCTCAATTTCCAGTATTGCGATACCGAGGTAACACCCCACGGTAATTTGATCGAAGTTGACGGATTGTTCCATGGCCAGCTCGCAATGACGCTGGCGCCACAGCGGCCAGAACCGTTCAGCCAATTGTTCAAAAAGGTTCCCCGGCAAATCCCCTGGCGTTTGCGTCTGGACCTGATGCCAGGCGGTGGCGCGCATCTCAACAACAAACAGAACCTGCTGTCTTTTGTCGCTTTCGTTCCGTCTCTGCGTGATATCTACAAATCGGTATCCTGGTTGGTGACGCAAGATAAGAAAGAACCGGTGTGCATGATGAGCATCACAGCCAGTACCTGGGATGCTGATAAAAGCCGGTTGAAGCGCAACCTGACGCTTCTACAAAAATCGATTCAGGCCTGGGGCGTCACCTCCGTCACCCGAACCTTTGGTGATCCAATCCGAGCCTGGATAAACACCTTGCCACTGGCATCCAGTTACAGCGCGCCAAATCTGATGTTCCCACCGTTATCCGAAGGCATCAAACTGATGCCTCTACAGCGCCCTGCCAGTCCGTGGGGCAATGAGGGTAACTCCATACATCAAACCATTGATGGCAAGCCCTATCCGATTGGGTTAGCCAGTGCGCTCCAGGAAAAACATACCGAGTTACTGGCTGGCGCTCCAGGTTCAGGCAAATCGCTGTTGGCCAACAGCCTGCACCTTGATGCAATAACCAATGGCAACAGTGATTTGCCGTTTATGGCCTTTATAGATAAGGGGTTTACTGCCCAGGGCTTTTACGATTTGGTTCATGACAGCCTTCCCGCTGACCAGAAAGACAAGATCATCAGCATCATTCTGCAGAACGTCGCAGATCATTGCCGCAACCCATTTGATATTCAATTAGGCCTGAAATACCCCATCAGCACTGAGCGTGATTACTTGCTGAGATTATTGACCAGCTTGTGCATCGATCCACAAACGGGCCTCGCCCCGGATGCGACGTCATGCAAACAGATCCTGTCCCGCGCCGTCGACCTGGTATTTCGCAAAAACAGTGATACCGAACCCGTGCGATATGGCCAGACACTGGTTCCGGAAGTGGATGAGGCGCTAAAAACCAGTGGCTGTATCTCTCGGCACGACACGCAATGGTGGGAATTGGCCACATGGTACGAAGTTCGTGACATGTTGTTTGAACATGGCCATGTCTATGAAGCCTCTCTTGCTCAGGCACAGGCGGTTCCCGAATTGAATGATCTCCAGGGCGCCCTCAACAGTGAAGAGCTGCGAACGGCGTTCGGTATGGTCAACCGCCCGGGGTCAGATGAAACATTACTCAGTTACGTTTCGCGTTGCCTGACTCAGGCGCTGTTTGATTATCCACTGATTTCCGGTCGTACACGATTTACCGTCAGCCCCAACACCCGCATCAGGATAGTCGATGTCAATAACGTGGCCGGTAACGATTCGCCTGAAGGTAAAATCCGCACCGGTATCATGTACCAATTTGCTCGCCATTTAGCGGGGGGCACTGACTTCTATCTGCCGCAGATACAGACAGAACTGTATGCCAAATTGGATCCGCGCTACGTCCAACTGCACCGCAAGCGTATCGAGCAGTTGGACCAGGAGATCAAACTCATCTTCATTGATGAGCTGCATAACATCAAAGGCATTGATGCACTCTGGTCCGCCTTACAAACGGAGGATAGAGAGAAACGCAAGTTTGGTGTCCGTACTGTCTTCGCATCGCAGTACCTGGACGATTACCCTCAAACCATACTGGACTCGGCGAACTCACTCTATTTATTGCGGGTTCGTACCCAAGACTTCGACATCCTACAAAACACCTTCAAAGTCCCGCGAGCCACACTATTGAAACTCCTGAACACAACCAAAGGCCCGGCACCAGATGGCAGTGGTGTCACCTTCCTTGCCGTGTTCCAAACCACCAATGGCAACGTTGCACAGCTGTTGAAAAATACCGTCGGCCCTCTGCGCCTCTGGGCCCTGAACTCCACACCGGCAAACAGAGCATTACGCAATATGTTGTATGACGCGCTGGATGGCAAAACCGCACGGCGGCTGCTGGCTGATGCCTTTCCCGGTGGCTCTGCGGAAAACCATATCAAGATGTTGAAAAAGCGTGCCGGCAATGACGATGAAGGTGGAGCCATTCGTCAGTTGGCAAATGAACTCATCGCCAAAGCCGGCTATATCCAGGGAACCGCGGCTTAAGGAGAAAATATGTGTGTGACAACGTTTTGGCCTCGTTTTAAACAATCATTTTTTCACTATCCCATCACCCATATCATTATTTACACCGCGCTGTTTTGGACCGTTGCCGCCTCAGTCGCCCTACAAATTTGGAGCTAGTCATGTTTTGGACTCGTCAACATCCCTGTCAACTTAGCCTGCTGACCGTACTGGTGCTAGCTGCATATCTGCCAGGCAAAGCAGTAGCCTATCCCGTTGAAGTGATGAGCAGCCTGCCAGTCGAAACGCAGGTGGCGCCAGCGCTTGGGACCATAAACGGTACATTGTCAGAGATCGCCGGTACCCAGCACCAGGTCGGTGCCGCTATCAACCAGAACGGTGGCAAAGTTGCCGCACAGATTGAACAGGCAGCCCAGGCACAGCGGGATCAGGACATATTCGCCCGGCAGACCGAACGATTGGAACAAGCCCGGCGTACCTACAACGTTCCTGACAGCATCTGTACCGAATCCGGTTCAGGCATGGCCGCTCAGGTGCAAAGCGGTGCCCGGGCTCGCCAAGGGGCCTTGGCCAGCGGCAGTGGGATCAGTAACAGTACCATTCGTCAGGGTGTTACCTCACCGACCCCTCCTCCGGAGCAGACACAATTCCGAACGGCCGCAATACATGCTGACTACTGTGATGCTACGGATTTTTCGGCATACGGTGGAACAGCCTTATGCAAAGGCATCTCCGATTTACCTGGTGGGGACAAGAGACTAACAGCCTTGTTGGATGGTGCGGGTCAGGAAGGCAAAGCACCGGACTTGACCTTCAACCAACAGCAAACCGATGCGGCAATGGCCTATACCCTCAACAGTGCACCGGCGACTGCCGGTAAACAACTGGGGAAAGGTGAAGTCAAAACAACATCAGGTCAACAGTATGTTGGGATCATGACGCAATACGAGTCTGTGAACTCTGCTGCCCGGGAGCCGATGTTAGCCATGGTTGCCGCCAGCCAGCCCAATGACGCGACCCGTGATGTATTGAAAGAAACGCTGCAGACCCCGTCTGCAGCTGCGTACTTTGGGCGCACTGCATCGGAGGAAGCACAACGTAGCGGCCTGATGTCCGAACGTGAGTTTGAGCAGTTCGAAGTAGGCAGACGCTATGCCAATACGGACTACCAAACTGACCTGCAGGCGATGGATGGGGATAATTTAGCGCGTGAGTCTATACGGATCCAATCACTGCAGAACTGGTTATTACTGGGGATAAAGCAGCAGCTGCAGAAGAATAATATTCTGCAAGGCCAGCAGCTGTCTCTCTCCGCAACAGAAAACTATCGCCCGCAACTGCAGGCAAAAATGCGTGAAGTAAGTGCAGGAGCGGCCCGTCATGACTGAGAAAAACGAGAAAACGCCCCCGCACTGGAGGCGTCGCGTAGGTAAAGGGGCGTATTACACCGCCAACATTTTTTTGCCACTCTCAGAACTGCGATACACCGCCACGAAAATCGGCCCTTCGGTGATTAACCACCTCAAACGAGCTCGTTACCTCACGCCATCCTACCAATTGGACAAAAAACTGAGGGAGCCAGTGCTGTGCTTTGACGACGCCGTTGCAGCCAGCGGAATTTCGATTGAGATGTTGATAAAGCGCTTCCACCGCCGCAAACAACTTTGTCTTGTACTTTCGGCGGTACCGGCATTACTGATCGTCAGTGTCATGCTGGTCATTCTGGCCAGCAACATCTACACGCCTCTGTTACTGGCCAAAACGTTAGCCTTGGTGTTATCCCTCCTGTCATTAGCCGCAATACCCTTCGTTCAGGCTCTTACCTGCTCCTGGCGTCTGTGGCAACTCAGGGAACATCGTGTATCTCATCAAGAGCGCGGTGGATTTAAGGACTTTTTGGCAGAAAATCACTGGTTTAAAACAACGCTTTCTCTTCGGCAGTAATCTGCAGGTATCACCTTTCCTTCCTGGCGCCCGCCAGGCAATTGCCTTCAAAAACGAGCATCCTATGAAAGCCATACGAAAATTGATGGCCGGCGCTTTGCTGTGCCTGTTTACGGCCAGTGCCTGGGCCGATACCGCAGTCAGTTTTGACACAATAGAACAAGCGGCTAAACGGTCGAGTGACCTGTCTCGCCAAATTCTGGTCATGATATTTGGTGACGTTGTCACCAATCCATTATCAACTGAATCAAGCATGATCGGTCAGCTATTCTTTGTGTTTAATGGGATAGTCATGGCCATTGCTGTCGTCTGGTTCCTGTTGGTCACAGTCAAACATCTGGTACAAGCCGGACAGCACGGGAAAATATTCAACCAGGGCAGCTCAATGGTCGGCCCAGTCACAACGACCGCTGGGTTCCTAACCCTGGTACCTACGGTCTCTGGTTGGTCCTTGGCGCAGCTCATCTTCCTTTGGGCCGCCTCTATCATGGGGATAGGCAGCGCCAATGTAGTAACCGATCGAATTGTGGATTTATTGGAAGAGGGTTACTCCCTGGTGGTACAACCCGTTGCACCACAGACAGTCAGTGCTGCCCGGGCGATTTACGAAATGAATTTATGCATGTATGGGGTTAATTCGGAACTCAGCAACATGTACCAACAGTATGGCCAGGGTGGTACTCCACTGATGAGTATCAAGTCACTACCTGACGGCTTTGAGATCGGTAACGGTAGCGCTTTGTGTGGTTCAGCCCGGCTACCGGAAAGCCTGGCAGACCAGACGACCAGCTGGCTATTCCCCGTTCCCGTGAATACAGACAGCATAATCAATGCTCAGCGCAGTGCCATGAACGAGATGCAAAACACATTATCACAGGACGCATCACAATTTGTTTCTGCTCTGGCCAACAAACAGGTGAATGGCAGTGGATCATTACCGGATGCAGAAACTGACATCCAGAAAGCGGCACGAGCCTATGAAGACAGAATAAATCAGGCATTGAAAGCACAAGGGCAATCCGACGAACTGGCTTCCGTTCTCTCGGCACAGTTGAAAAAAAATGGTTGGCTGGCACTCGGATCCTGGTACCAAACGTTTGCCACGGCCAATAACAAGTTCAATGACGCTGTCCAGTTAAAACCTGTAATTTCAGGTATGTCTGGCCTGGGTGATTTGGGGGCGAGCGACAACTACTCCAATATAAAAACAGCCTACAAAGCTCAATTGCAGAACTCCCCCTATACACCCCCACTGGGGACACAAGGAGCTAAAGATACTCAACAAGCCATTGATGCATCTGAACCATCAGCAGTATTCGTTGGTATAACAGGTTCATATATGCAAAAGCTAACAAATACCATTGCCACCTCTAACCTTGGTACTTTTGGTGTTGATAGTGATCAAATGAACCCTTTGTTAAAAATGAAATTCATTGGGGACGTTACACTGGGAACTGCCGAGGCAACTTTAGGGGTGTTTACAGTTGCCAAAGTGGCAGCGGCAGTCTCTACAAACGGATTTTGGGGGAAAGTAATTGGCGCATTCTCGATGAATGCAACTGAAGGACTTGCAGCCGTTTTGGACGCATTGTCTCCATTTGTTTATTTTATCCTTTTTTTGCTGTTTGGGATCGGATTCAATTTATCAATTTACTTGCCATTCATTCCTTTTATCTTTTGGCTTGCTGCAGCAGCTAACTGGCTTGTTAGTGTATTAGTTGGTGCGACAGGAGGAACACTATGGGCAGCAACTCACATTGGTTCCGAGGCAGACCGAGGACACAGGTCTGCTTATGGTTACATATTTCTAATTGATGTTATGGTTAGGCCAATGCTAATGGTCTTTGGCTTCGTATTCGCCAGCATCATGATTGTAGGTTTAGGTTCTTTATTAAACATGATGTTTGGCCCAACAATTGCGAATGTTCAAGCTAATTCAATTACTGGAATATTTTCTCTTCTTGGAATCCTTATGCTTTACGCTCGTATTTGTACAACGACGGTGACGCGTGTTTTCAGCTTACAAGTAAGCATGCCAGATTACATTATCTCTTGGTTAGGCGGACGCGAAGCAGCTAGCATTCTTGGCGGTATGGTTGAGTCAACAAAAAGCATCTTTGCTGGCTTTTCACATGGACTACAGAGATCGCCTGGTGTAAAATTCAACCATAGGGGCACTAACAGCGAAAATGGAGATGGTATAAAATGACAAGAACGAGAGTGTTTTTAAAAACCTTACTTTTAATTTCCTTACTCTGCGGAGGAGCGTATTTGATATTTTCCTCCATTGTACTGTTCATCGTCTCTGACTCTCGAACCAATGCTCTGTGGCCCTATGTTTTCTTTGCTCTTGGGTTTGGTTTAATTTATTCATTTTATCGTATAAATAAAAAGTCAGATACAAAAGCATCTCAGATTATAAATGGTTACTTTTGCAACAACTTCATTCCAACTAATGGATACGAAGTCAAATCTCTCTACGATGGAAATTATTTTGGTGTCGATACAAAAAATGGCACCATGCTCTTAATTTCAACTGCCAAATCCATTTATAAAGGCATGAGTATTTCTGACCTAGCTGGATATGAATGCAGAGGAAATACTCTCACATTGAAATTCAATGATGTTCTTTTCTCTCATTTTACGGTCGGCGTCGATAATGAAAAAAAATGCATGGAATTAGGCTACAATCTTGATACCTTACTTTCATCGACTTATCGACCAGAGCGAGATGCCGGGAGTGCTTTTAGCGAGTTCGTACAAAAAAAATCACTCGCATATTAATCTTGCCTCCTCCATTTCAAGCGCCCTAACCGGCGCTTTTTCTTTGTTCAAAAAAACTCTCTTTGGTGTAACTACACTCTCATAGTCCGCACGGCCTCCTTGCGGAAATATTTTCATATGGAAATTATATGACAGCGAGAACAGCCGCTCCACCTCATAGAGGTCAGGAACACGGCCTCATGGCTTTTCTGATCTTTTTCATGATTTGCTTTTTAATGTGGATATACCAACCTCCCATCATGTATGGAAGTTGCTGGGTTATATATCAACTCTGGTCTCTCTGCGACTTCCCGCGTACCCACAGTTATGTTGCTGAACGATTGAACTTATTAGCCTGGGCGGCAAATCGCGTTAACGACCTCAGCTGGAGCGAGTTTATTAATGTGATGAACAGAACAGCCGGCATTTTGTTAGCGCCATTATCAGTGATTGTAGTAGGGAGCATGATTGCAGTCCGCAATCATGCGAGTAACCGAACGCGAAGAGATATTAACGTATATTCCCTACCTAAAATTATGTCGCAGTTCTCTCCCAATATTGTACCTGCCCTATGCTACGGCGATAAAGAAACGCAACTGCTGAACTGTGACCCTCCAGAGCATCGAAGCGCGCAGTCACCGGAAGAGTTTGCCAAGCAACACCAGTTGGTGATCGGTGAACGCCTTGATCATGAACGAGCTCGCATCGTCTTTGAACAGCAATTGGGTACCCCACTCAATGATGCATCCAGTTTTAGCCCCCATGAACGTGCCTTAGTCGCTGCTTTCGGGCTTCAGGCATTTCTAAAGGATCGCAAGGGAGCAGAGAAACTACTGGATAGCTTGAACCGGTCTTGCCTCATCAAAAGCCGGCGCGATAAAGGGAAAAAGGGATATCCGATTTTAGGTCTGGCGACGAAAGATTTCGAACGCGTCATTAATACACCAGAGGCCAAGGTATGGATTGGCCAGCACAGCACCACCCGAACCGCTATGTACGCTTTACATGACCGAGATTTACGTCTTCCCGGGCCGCGCTTCCGTTGGCTGAAAGGCCTCGATCGCACATTGTGGTATGCCTTAACCTCAACCGGCCGCCCAAAAGTCTTTGTGGAAGGTGCTGGCGTTATCGCCGTATCTAAGTGGGAAACCCTGATTGGTTCAGTATCAGAACGACTGAGAGTTACGATCCCCATACCAGCGAGTCGAATGGACAAGGCAATTCATGGCTTGGAGATTGACCTGCGTGGTGTTGGGTTAACCCTTGAAGAAAGAACAGCTACTGACCCTACTGAAAGCGCACCAGATGCTGACTTGGAAGAGGATATGGGAGATGTGGTAGTTTTGCGCAATCAGGAGGCTGTTATACCCACAGCCACCATTGCTACAACACCCTCGCCCGAGCAACAACCCGTCAAAACACGCACATTCACACGCCCCAGAACACAACGCCCGTCATAACAGGAAAAACCATGAATACTTATTTTACTGCATCCCTGCAGGGCAAAACCCTGTCTGTTTATTCACGAAAGTCTGGCAATGACCAGGCAATCGCCATTCTTGCTCTGGGTACACATCCTCGTTTTTATATTAAAGACAATGACGTCTACCACGATAGTCGCGACCTGAAACAAGCGATTATCCATCACGGAACATCCCCTGACGATGCCCAGACAATACTGTGCGCAATAAATAAAGCCGTGCTTCGCCAGCGCGATAAGCAAGTTCAACGTGGGAAACTGGCTGCCAGTGTCATTCTCGGTGCTGCCGTTACCCTAGCCTTCTTCACCGCCTGGAACCATGGAGCCTCTGTTACCATTACGCCACCGGTACCATTGAGCCTACAGCACGTGGTTCAGGCACCAGTGATACCTGTTTCTACCGCACCAACTCGACAGCTCCAACCAGCCCCTGCAGATAGATTGTCCGTAGATTCGGTACCGATTAGCCGCCAGCCTGAACCTGCAGTCGAGCCCTCGAAAACCGCCGACTATCAAAAGACAGCTGAGATTTTGCATAAAACAGCCCAAAGTGGCCAATACACGATCGCACTGTCCTCTGGTCACGCACGCACGCTGTACGTATTTGCTGACCCGTTGTGCCACAACTGTCAGATTATTGAACCCGCGTTAGAAGCCCTATCAGAGAAGTACAATATTGAAGTTTTCCCGGTAACCCTCGTTGGCAAGCAACAGACCCTTAACCTGGTGAGTCCTATCTTGTGCCAGGCACCAGCGGCGCGGCCGGCACTATGGAAATCGCTGTTCCGCGCAGACGCTGGTTTAGCGCCTGGTGAAACCGCTTCACAATCAACGTCATGTGAAGCAGGGGAAACCGCCGTCGCCAAAAATGACGTTGCCTTTGATTACTACACCCTCCCTGGCACCCCGTCCTTATTGGCAGATGATGGTCGTTACATCCCCCTGCAGTCCCTGAAAAGTGACGATGCACTGGAAGCCTTCCTAAATTCAGCAGTATCCCAGTAACACCTTCCCTCTGCTTATTCCCTGATTGAGGTTACTCATGTCACGCCCTGTAGAAGTCGACCCGCGCCGGGTGCGCAGGCCGCTAGGCTATACCTTTATAAATGATGCGTTACTTTCTCCGATGGGGGTTCAACTCAGTCTGCTAGCTGGCTTAATTGCGGGTTTCGTTATGCCAGCCACACTGTTGCTTTCCGTCCCCGGGTTGCTACTTCTGGTCATGTTATTTGCCGATCGTCCGTTTCGTATGCCATTACGCATGCCAACAGACATTGGCGGTATGGATCTAACCACAGAACGTGAAATGCCCAAGTATCGCAAAGGCCTGGGCGGTTTTTTCCGGTATGTGGTACGCACCCGCAAATATATGCCGGCTGCCGGTGTCATGTGCCTTGGGTACGCCCGCGGTAAAGGTTTGGCACGAGAGCTCTGGCTGACGTTGGACGACGCTTTGCGGCATATGCTGCTATTGGCCACCACGGGCTCGGGTAAAACCGAAGCCCTCTTATCGGTTTTTCTGAACTCCATTTGCTGGGGACGCGGTATCTGTTATTCAGACGGTAAGGGCCAGAATACACTGGCCTTCGCCATGTGGTCTCTGGCTCGTCGCTTTGGTCGCGAAGATGACTTCTACGTGTTGAACTTCATGACCGGTGGGACAGACAAGCTGTTGCAACTGTTGCTCAATGATAAAAAACGGCAACCATCAAACACCATCAATCTGTTCGGAACCGCCAACACCACGTTTATCATCCAGCTGATGGAGTCCATGTTACCCCCCGCCGGCAGTGGCGATCAGGGTTGGCAGGACAAGGCAAAATCAATGCTGTCTGCCTTGGTCTATGCCATCTATTACAAATGCAAACGGGAAAAACGCCGAATCTCGCAAAAGGTCATCCAGGAATATTTACCCCTGAGAAAACTTGCAGATCTCTACCAGGAAGCGAAACGAGATGGCTGGCACCGTGAGGCATACAATCCATTGGAGAATTACTTCAACACGTTGGCTGGTTTCCGCATTGAGTTGATTAACAAACCATCGGAATGGGAACAAGGGGTATATGACCAACACGGGTACCTGATCCAGCAATTTAACCGGATGCTGACCATGTTTAACGACCTCTATGGCCACATCTTCTCAACCGATGCCGGTGATATCGACATCGAAGATGTACTGCACAACGATCGCATCCTCTGTACGACCATACCCGCACTGGAGCTCTCTAAGGGAGAAGCATCCAATATCGGTAAACTGTACATTTCAGCCATCCGCATGACCATGGCCAGAGACCTGGGCTGCGAGCTCGAAGGGATGATGAACGATGTGCTGATCGTCAAAAAATACAGTGGCAAGTTCCCCTACCCGATCGCCATGGATGAGTTGGGTGCCTACTTTGGCCCAGGCATGGACAACCTTGCAAGCCAGATGCGAAGTTTGGGATACATGCTCATTGTCTCTGCCCAGGATATTCAACGGTTTATCGCCGAACATAAAGGCGAATACATGACGGTAAACGCGAACCTGCTGACGAAATGGTTTATGACACTCCAGGACGAAAAGGATACATTCGAGCTGGCCAGGATCACCGGCGGTAAAGGGTATTATGCCGAGCTGGGTTCGGTAGAGCAGGCAGGCGGATTTATCACGCCCAACTACGAAGATGCAGCCAATAACTACATTCGCGAGAAAGATAGGTTAGACCTGGGTGATTTGAAGGACATGAGCCCTGGTGAAGGTATGATTTCCTTTAAAAGTGCGCTGGTACCGAGTAATGCCATTTATATCCCGGACGATCAGAAAATGGCGTCTTCACTGCCGATGCGTATCAATCGTTTCATTGATGTTGAAACCCCTACCGAAGCTGAGTTATTTGCATTAAATCCGTCATTGCAACGTAAACTGCCCCCCACTGCACAAGAGATTGACGGTATTCTTCAACGACTTGATTTAGCGCTCGATATAACCGCGCCTGTAGGCATGATGGATCCTGTACTCAAACGTGTCGCTGCAGTGGCACTCGACCTGGATAACCGTGCCGACGTCAGTTATTCACCGACTCAACGTGGTGTGTTGCTGTTTGAAGCGGCCAGAGAGGCACTGCGTAAGAACAAACGCAATTGGCGCCAGTTACCGACACCACCAAAACCTATCCGCGTATCAAAAGAAGTCGCACAGTCATTGGCAAACGCCGGCACAAACGAAATCACTTTCCGCTAGAGAGAACCACATGCAACGCTCTATGATTAGACCGCTTGCCCTAACCGGGCTACTGGCGGCGCTTCTCGTCTCACTCCCTGCGAAAGCCTCGCCAACATTCAGTGTGGGCTTTTCCCCTTCGCACTCTGCAAAAACGGCAGTAATGGATGTCATTAACCATGCCCAACAGACGTTGAATGTTGAAGCCTATTCTTTTACTGACAAAGACCTGGCCAAAGCATTGCTCGTCGCCAAAAAAAGAGGGGTAGTAGTCAGAGTTATTGCCGATCGTAAAGCCAACAGCGATCGCTATACTGCAGTGACGTTCATGGCCAACAATGGCCTCAACGTCCGCCTCAACGACAAATATGCTATATTTCACAATAAGATAATTCTGGCTGACGGTCATACCTTACAAACGGGCAGTTACAACTACTCTTCAAGTGCAGATAAACGCAATGCGGAAAATGTACTGGTAGTACGTAATCAACCCCAATTGGTCACTGTCTATCAACAAGAATTCGAACGGTTATGGCTGGAAAGCCAACCCCTTCTCCCTAACTACTGAGGCACCGGTATGAGTGACAAAAACCTGGACTATCGGCGCGGCTACACCGAACTTGTAAGACTGTGTGCAATGATGCTGATAGCTCTGACTGAAACAGAGTCCAGGGAAGATGACACCAGGCCGGTGTTAACAACTGAGCGGGCGGAGGACCTGCGTGATGAATGCGCCAGATTGCTTAATCTCTTTGTCGCACAGGAGCATTTTGACGTCGATAAACACGATGTCATTATGCATCGCATGATGGCCATCTTCACTGAGATCACGGGCAACGACAGTGACGCCTGGCTAACGTATCAGCCAGCGTTGCAACAGCTACGTAAACATCTCAACTGAAAATGAAAAAAGCCGGCTCAGTGAAAACTGCAGCCGGCTTTTTTCGTTGTAGTGATCATTGCTGAGGGCGATACCCCGAACGCGGTTTACTCTGTTCGGCTTCGGGCTGTTCAGCAGTGGAAAGTTTATGTTGCCTCTCCCCAGTTGAAATATCTTGCTGAGACGATTCATAACCCGCCATCATTCGTTGTTGCGGATCACTCAATGGCAGTGGTGCATCTCCACCTTCATTGAACCAAGGCACCATGGAACACGCCTGCTGAACAAAATCAGATCCCCCCTCAAACTTAAGATGCTCCCCGCTTTTATTCTCTGACAATGCCATACCGCCGGCGATATGCTCACCCTCATTCACGCGATGATCACCCACTTCAATCCGCTCACCTTTATCCTGAAGCTCGACACGCCCATCACGCACATACTGCACCGTTCCATCACGTGTAACCTGTGTGGCATAACCTTCTAAAGCAAAGGCCGGTGTATCGTCAGCCACGGCGCATACAATGCTGTTGGTTGATATCGGCGCGGTACGTTGGGTCCGTTTCATGCGATACGCAAAGGCGCGCAGCTGAGCGATTGCGGCTTGATCATGACTCAACGCCTGCTGCTCAACCCACTCACGATATGACAGGCGACGATTGGCCGGATCGGCTTTGAAAGCGGTACGTTCATCCTTAACGGCGAGACGCAGTGCCGCCATCGCCTTCATACGTTCGACTTCGATAATGTGGTACGTCAATTTCCGTAACAACGGATCGCCAATGGCGACTCTGGCTCTCGCCTTCTGCCAGGCAAAGCGTTTGGACTCATTCTGGTAACGTCGTTTGACTGCACCGGCATCTAACGTTGGACGTTTCCAGGCATTTTTATAAGCCTGGTAACGCGCTTTTAAATCTGCACGTGCATCGGCTCTGGCTAAACGCCGCTCAAGCCGGGCCGTCAAATCACGCGCATGCAATGTCGGTTCATAACGGAACTCATGCACGATAGCATCTGCCGCTGTCGTGGTGTGATCCTTGGTGTAGGTACCCGCATTATCAAGCAACTGGAACTGCCCCAAATCTTTCTCCAGGCAGTTCAGCGTAAGGTCAGGATGAACACTGCTGGCCTTCACCGGGGGAAGTTCAGGATTATCGATGGAGTAGATGGCCAGCCCTTTCCCTTTCGGTTTTAACGCCAGGCCGGCCTTAACCAGAATGCGGTGAATATCCTTCCAGGCCAGGTTGGGATCAGCCATAGCCTCATCAATTTTAAACCCACACTCAGTGACGGCGTAGGTATGGAGGCTTTCAACATCAGCGTAATACTCCAGTGTTTTTGCACCAGAGGGAGTCAGGCTTTTCTCACGTTTGGATCGAACAATTTCGCCCTGTTCGTTAACAGCAAAGAACCCGTTGGTCGGTGTCCAGTTGTACTTGAGTTCAAGTTCACGTGCCGCTTGCTGCAGTCGGATCCGAGTGAAGGAATCATCGGCCGCTTTATACGTTTCAGGGTGAATACGGTTGGCCGCAACGTGGCAATGGATGTTGTTCGTGTCGGTATGGATCGCCGCGACGTACTGGTGTTCTGACATACCCAGTGCCGATAAACTGTGACGAACACTATCAAAGATGTGTTCCGTCGACGGGTTATCGGTTTCTGGCCAGGACAGAAAATAATGCAGTACGGGATCCTTGCAACGCGTGTTCTGCAATGCAACTGCATTCATCTCTACCGATGCGGTCGCGATGTTAAAACAGTTCGTCTCACACATGACACCATCAAACATCACTTGGGTATGACCATTCGGATCGGCATGCATGATGTGTTGCAAGTCCGCATCACCATTCCGGCTGATGTAATCAACAAGGTGGTTAAAGATGGCATCTTTTGAACGTGGGCGACGCCAGCCTGGGTGCTCGGGTTCCAGTGGAGTATCGGGTTTATCCTCATCGCGGACAACGGTATAGGCGACCAGCTGTAAGAAGCTGCTCTTGCCGTCACGCCGTTTTTCCGGGATTCGAATAATCATGCTGTCAGACTCACTCCATACCCACTTTTAAGATTGCCTTCTGAATCGTCATCAACACGTCAGAATACTCTTTACTCAACACCCCGCCGCCCTCTTTAAACAGGTGCTTTTGCAAGCCACCAAGACGGCGGAGTTCCATAATCAGTTCTGTATCACATTTGGCCTCGATACGACGACCGAGGGCACTACGAAGCATGAAAGCTCCGATACTTAATCCTGCGGCATCGGCCTTCTTCATGACGGCATCTTTGTCTTCAGGAAAACAACGAATGCTGGGAAGCAGGGCTGTTCTGTTCCGGCTTTCGCTTTTACTCATGGTGAGTTTTCCCTTCTAGTCTCGTCAGAAAACAGTCTCGTGGGGTGTCGGGGCTCTGCCCTGACCCAGCGTTTTGTTGAACCGACTGCGTGCAGGCGGTGCTACAAAACACATCTGGTCCCGTCTTTGAAACCGGATATCTGTATTATGGTTGATATCGCCTGTTTTGTCATTACACCATGGGAGAACTTTTTCGGGAGTTGTGCTTGTTGAAGGCATTCGTATACTATTGTCGTTATTGAGATTAATGAGAATGGAGATGTTGAACATGGCAGCAAAAAATCAGTACAGCTCAGAGCAATTAGAATTGGCTAAAGTTCAGCTTGATGAGCTTCCAGATTTGAGCAAAGAAAGACTCACTGGAAAAGAAGTTCTGGAAGGATTGAAAGACAAAATTATTGTATTGGCTACGCAAAAAGGGTACACCGCCAAGGACATTAAATCCGCCCTCGAAGCATGCGAAATCACAGTCAGTGAACGTTCCATTCAGGACATGATAAAAAGCACAGTTTCCTCGAAGAGGAAAACAGCAACACCACGTAAGTTGAAAACGATAAATAATGCACAACCTGACTCAGTTCATAGTGGCAATTCGGCTGCACAAAACTAAAAATCATCTGGTTACGGTTCAATGCCGTAACCAAAAGAAAGGTAAAATGTATGCACATAGATAGATTAATCTGAGATGTAGATAGCATTCTCCTTTAGCACTCGATGTGCTTAAGGAGAATAAGAGGATTTTCACCAGTAGTACGTTGGCATCTCGTCTATTGTATCCCCATCTACATCAAACTGAATCATATTCAGGTCATGCTTAACGGTCATTGAATAGACAAACTTTCTAAATTTCTTTGACAGCCCTAACGCTTTCAATCGCAAAACGATGTATCGGTATCCCCACAAGTCAATAACGAAACCATAATCATATTCCATTATCCAGTTGTATTTCTCAGACGCGCAATTTGCTATCAACCCCAGAGTCGCATTGTCTTCAATCGTCATATGTGCAGTACTGCATACCAGACACCGCTTTATCTCAACAGTTTTTCTCATAGATTATCCTTATGGGCAGCAGGGTATCGCTGCCCATATACAATGATTATTTCAATGCCTTCATCGCTTCGGCCATTTTCCATAGTGCATTATTGAGTTTAATGTCACCCGTTATGCCATTCACTGCGCGCGTTTTACTGCGTTTCCCGGTCGCCGTTCGCCCATCAATACCACCTTTGATCATGTTCTCTTGAACACGCTGGTAGGTTGTCCATAAATCGGGGTTGTTATCTTCTCGCCGTCTTGCCTGTAGCACTTGCTCGGCAGATATAGGCTGGTGAGTTTCGAAATATTTGTAACCCAATGCAGCATCTGCGTAGAGCATTTGCTCATCACGATTTAACGTTATGGATTTCATTTCCTCGCGTGACTCGGTGACTTTATCGAACAGACTGAGAACCTCATACGCCCCTTCGATAACTTTCCCGACGACATCCCCTTTGTGAGGCACGCGAACCTCACCGAACGTATCACCACACACCAATCCGTTATTGCAGACGAAACGGAAAACGCCGGGGATCATCTGGTAACTACTGCTACCGTCATGACTGTTTAGCAAAATGATTTCCGGAACTTCATCATGCTGTCCGAAGCCATCACGGCGCAGGCGAAGCATATGGCGTGTATGGCCTCGCTTGCCTTCATCGCGAACCTTTGTCTGACAGGCGTAAAACGGTTGGAATCCTTCCTCCCGCAATTTATCCAACAAGCTGATCGTCGGAATGTAGGTATAACGCTCACTACGGGAGGCATGTTTCTCCTCGGAAAAAACGCTGGGAACAAACGTGGCCAACTCATTGTTGGTCAACGGGCGATCTTTACGGATAACATTGGCGTTGCGGAAACCTGAATATAATCTTTGCATTTTTATTCTCCCAAACTCTGTTTCTGGTGTTACTCCCCTTCCCGGCGTTGCCGGGCGCGGAGCGTCTTGTGCTGTGACATTGAGACCGGGCCGGGGTACAAGGCGAAACCGCAAGGGCACCACCGCAAGCCGCATGCGCAAGCGAATGACTGAAAGGAAAGAGTGCGAACGGGTGAGGATGGCGGCGCAAGCGAACCCTTGTGGGGTCGACGCCCCGGCTCAGCGTCTGTCACGGCAAAAGACACTCTGAGCCATGCCTGTTGGCAGGGAGTGGCACCGAAACCACTCACCTGGTGAAGCCAGGTTGCCTTAGTGTTGCCGCAATTTGCGGTAACAGTGAAAGCGGCGCCAGCGAATAGCTGGCTGCAAGCGGGGGCTTAATCGGGTGGTGCCGGCTCAATGCCGGCAGCGCCCGACTCCGGGAAAATAGATTCAAATTGCCGCCCCGAGAGACGGCACACTAAAGCTAACAGGTATATCCGCGCTGAATTTCCAGATAGCGCAGCAACTGCGCCCACTCAAACACTTTTAAAGCGGGGACGCGTGCCGGTTTTCTCGCCTTACGTTGTTGCAAGATGTAGCGCCCGATCGTTTCGATATAATCATCAATAATCATTTTTTGCTCTCCGTGATAAATGACATCCCGCAGCGTTTAACTGCGGGAAACGATAGGTTTTAAGCCGCTACCTGCGCCGGTTCTGCCTGACGAAAAGCACTCACCCGCGTCACGATCTGGCTGTGTGGCAGCGTGACATGATCGCGCAGTTTGAAATGCTCATCCCCGAGCTGTACGTAAATGTCAGTGATGTTACCGCTGTACATTTCCATCATTTTGAAGGACGAATAACCCGCGCTAAATTGCCAATCCAGCGGCGGCAACATTTCCAGCTTTTCCCTGTATTCGTCTTTGCAGATGCGCTGAACCGGCAATTTTGCCGCGTCATTCATCGCGCACAAGGCTGCTTCAAACGTCACCAGTTCGCACGCAGGCTTGACCTGTTGCAACTGCGCCAATGTTTGACCGGCTGACGTGACATATTCCCCATCCAGCCAAATAGCCACACCAACCGGCCACATTGTCCCAGGCACATAAAAAACCATTTGCTGTTGTTGTTCGATCGTTGACATAACCACTCCCGTTAGTCAGTGCATCAGAAGCCGCGGCGGCTTCTTTCTGGTGTATACCCCTTTTGGCTTTTTGCCGGCGCGGGGTGACTGGCGCCGTGACAACTTGACCGGGACGGGGTATCAGCTGACGACGCAAGGGCGGGACCGCAAGCCGCATGCGCAAGCGAACGACCAACGGGAGGGAGTGCGAACGGGTGAGGATACCGGCGAAGCGTACCCTTGTGACGGCGGCGCCCCGGCCCAGGGTCAGTCACGGGGACGGACGCCTTGCGCGTAGCCAGGACTAAAGGGGGGACACCAGAAAGGGCCAGGCCTTTAGCCTGGTATCCTTAGCGCCCGGCCGCATAGGCGGTCGGGCAGTGAAAGCGGCGCAGGCGACAGCCTGCTGCAAGCGATGGGTGCATTGGTTCCTGTCGGCTCAACGCCGAAAGGAACCAACAGGGCGCCACAATACGGACAGGAAAGGGGCCAACGAAAAAAGGAAATACCCGGCTGGACGAATGGGAACAGAAACGGCACCTGTGGCGCCGTCTCTTGATGTCAGTCGTTAGGGTTTGGCCAGACAGGTCACCTGACCCGCCCTCCCCATCAAATGAACAAATCAGCAGGGACATCAAAACGCGTCGCCAGCGCCTTGATGTGCTGCACAGTCAACGCACGGCGACCACTGAGAATGTTGCTGACATTGCTTTTAGACCCCAACTCATCTTCCAGATCAGCGGCTTTTAAACCCTGCTGATCCATCAGGGTGCGCAACGCGGCGATCCCGGTAGGGATCGCCGCCAAGCGACGGTTAAACGCCTCAAATTCCGGGGCGCTGTTTTCATACTCTGCAATTTTGGCCGCAAGCGGTTCAAAAAGCGGGTTGCTCAGCTCGTCGCGATCGACAAGATACTCAATCAGCTCGAGGGCTTTTTTATATTCAGCCTCGCTTTTATCACCGGTCATCAGAGGAATGCATTTCACCGCGTTGGCAAATGTCGCGATCATGCCTTCGGCACTGGCGGCGTCGATATGAGTGGCAACAGTCATTCTTTATGCTCCCTATAGTACTTGGTTAACTTGTCGTATTCGGCGTGAGTCGCAATGTGCTTTACAAAAAACTTTTGCTTTTCAAAGTCAATGAAAGCCATCAACCGCAACGTGTTACCGGACACATCAATCACCCACCATTTCTTACGGTATTTGAAGTTATCCAGTGACGGGATCGCTCTTTTCATCTCATCCGGGCTGTTAAAGGTCTTTTTTTCCAGAACCCTCATCAGATCCAGAAGCGCCAACGCGCTATTAGGGTATTTCCCGGCAGCCTCATTAAACGGCTGTCTACTGATCACATGCACCGCAAATCCCTTAGCCCTGTTTTCATCTTGAAAACATTGTACCCTCTGGCGGATTTGTTTTCAAGTTGAAAACTATTATTTTCTTCATTGAGCGCGTATTTCAAGCCGCTCCCCTCATACCTTACGTGGCAGTTTATTCGGAATAAGCAACGCGTTGAATGCCCGTTCGTCATCAGTCAAATCAGCTTCAACCTGCTGCAATCTTTCCATCACCGCCCACAGCGCATCAGATTTATAATGCTGCAGGTTACAGCCAGCCATGCGCGGAAACCGCTCGAACCACGCGAAAAATCCCTCGGTCAGGTCGTCCTCGTAAATGTCGCGCTTGCTCCAGTACGCATACCATGCGCCGACCGTACTTGGCGTTACAAACGCCAGTTCAACTTCGGCCTGCGCCAGCTGATTCTGATAGCGACGGCGCTGTTGCTGTTTTTCCCTCGACTGCCAACGGTCTTTCCGTTCGGCCTGCATATCCCACTTTCGTTCCCGCCGTTCCCGGCAAAGTTCGCCATAGGCGGGGAACAGGGTTGCAGCAACATCGCCGGACAGCGGAAGTGGACTATATTGGCCACCGCTCTCAATAAGCCTGTCCAGCGCCTCAATGTATTGCTGGATGGATGATCCACCCCGCTCATCCGGGAAATAGTTTGACGATATTTGGCGAATATCGCTCGCTAAAATCTGTCCTCGACCGTTGTTCAGAACCTTGAAAAAGGCTTTGGCATACGGAAACGCGGCGAGCCGCTTGCCCTGCTCTTTCTTACGCTCGACCAACACCACGGCATGGACGGCGGCTTGCTGATATTCGTTGACTGGCACCAGTGCGCGATTATTCGGGATCATACGCAAAATCCCCCCATTCTCAGCGCAACCGCCAGTTTCTCCGGGCGGGTGAATCCATGACGGTAGTACTCACCGACCACGTTCAATACCCGATTAATCGTCTCCGGCTCAAAATTGTCAGCGGTATGCACCCAGGCAATGCAGTCGCCCTGGTTAGCGGTTAACGATGTTCCCTGGTACGGAAGAACAGCAGACCAGCCCGGCACATCCGCCCCCGCGCTGCACAGATAAATCGCGGTAACATCATCCCCCTTCGGGCTAATCCGACACACCACGGGTACCTGCCCACAAAATTCGCACACCTCTTCTGCGTTCGCTACCCACCCCTTCGGCAGCGCCAGCGCACCCAGCACGGCATTGTTCAGCATTCTCCGCCACGCCCTGCCCCGATCGCGATACTCTTCCAGTTCGGTAGCACTCATCCCGGTTAACTGCTCAAGGCTCAATCTTTGATTTTTCATGGTTTTGCTCTGCCGCCTTCCGGCGGCAGCTCCCTGTCAGTTAGGCGGCAGCGCGGACGTCAGCAGCAGAATCAGTGTTGAGGGGAGTCCCCGTATCAGTGGAACTCTCCAGCACAGGCTGCGGCTGCGCTGCGGGTGACATGCAGGCGGGCAACCAAGAGGTCTCTTTCAGCACGGCCTCGGCGAACTCCGCCGCTTCTTTGCGTTTCATGCCCTCGGCGTCGCTGGCATTACCGGCGCGACCGGCACTGTTGAGTGCGTCAACAATCTGGTCTTTGGCGATGCGTGAAAAATAGTTGGCAGAGGTCGGTCTCCACCAATCGCCGATCTGGAAGTTCAGCGCCTTCTCAACACGCGCCAGCTTGGTACCCACGCGGTTGTCATGCAATTGGCACTCTCTGCCATCGAGACCGTGGGAAACACAGTAGGCCAGCAGCGCCAGCACGTCTTCCTGTGGCCATTCCAGTAACCAGTCGAACCCGTCGACCCACTCCTGCGGAAAGCGACTCAGCCAGCTCTCATGCAGCGCGTTCAGCGTCTGGTTAGCGAGGCCGTTTTCACTGCCTGCGTCCGCGGATTGGTTCAGGCAGTTGCTGCGTTGGCTGTCCACGGAGGTATGCAGTTCGCTGAAATACCTCTTTCCAAAGATCCGGCGTGTTAATGTGAAGGTGTGCAGGACAAGAGCAACCATCGAATTTTGTGCCAACGAGGCGGCAACGGCCAGAGTGCGTTCGGCAGACAGACTGTTGACCAACACCTGCGATAACCCTTTCTCTGACGGTGGGGTTTCTTTATTGGCTTTTTCACGCTCGGTTTTCTCAACCAGCTTGATGTCTTCCATCTTCATCAAACCGCGTTGGATATTAATTTTCCCGTCTTGCAGATAGGCAACCACACCCGCCGTGTCGCGTACATCCAGCGACCATTTGTTGATTTCAGCGTGTTCGTTGATCTCGACAAGACGTGCGTTAATTTGCCCGATACGCGGGGTATGCTCCCACTCGTCGTCGGCATCAGCGCCCTCGAGCTGGCTTTCGAGCAATTTTTTCTCAGACTCCAGTTGATCAACTTCTGCATTCTGCTCGTCGCTCAACGTGGCATGGGCATAGAGCACGTCGAAAACCTTTGCATCCTCACCCCAGCTCCTCACTTCCTTGCACCGGCCTTGTGCCCAAGCCCAACCTTCTTCTTTAGCGACAATGTCCGCCGCGTCCTGCAGCTTGGCAAGCGCCATCGTTTCCAACTGCAACCGATTGGTCAGGATGATGCTGTCAGCAAACAAATCTTCACGGGTTTCACCACCTGCCGCTTGGTAGGCTTCCAGCCCAACAAAATCGACCAAATCACTCTCTACCGCTGACACTTCATCGTTCAGCACGCTTTCACGCAACGCCTTGGGTGTACGGTATTGCTCGTAATAATGACCCTTTTCCCATGCCTGAATCTGACGCGGGTGATCATCGGTTGCGCCCAGTGCGGCTAACTGGTCAAAATTGATGTCGTTGGTTTTCAGCAGTTCCAGCAGGGCTGGCGCGACGGTCGTCAACTTGAGGCATTTTTTGACATGAGCCGTGCTGTAACCAAGAATGGCCCCGATCCGTTCAACAGACGTTCCCTTTTCCGCCATGACGCGGAAGCTTTCCAGTTGGTCAGCAGGCTCCAGATTAGAGCGCTGTACGTTTTCCGCGATGGAGATGGCATGAGCGTCGTCTTCACACACCACCAAGACGGCTACCCTGAACTCTGGCGTCACAGGAACGCCTGCCGCAGACCGTCCCTGCTCCATCAGCACGTTGAGGCCCAAACGGCGGGTTTCACCGGCAGCAACCCCGTACAACCCATCAGCCATGAGATACACGACGAGATTCTGCAGCAGCCCAGCGCCCTCAATACTGGCCGCTCGCCCTTCAATATCTGCGGTCGTACGGGGCGTTATGCGCGCATTGAGGGCCGTCGCAGCCAGCTCTTTGAGCATGACATATTTCAACTCGGCCTGAGCCAGGGTCGCTTCGACAAACTGAGCAGCCTCAGTCTTCACGATTTTTTTTGCACTTGGTTTGGTCGTGGTCTTGGACATGGGTAATTCCTCCATCAGTGATAAAACGTGCCCAGAATCCGCCCTATCCGGCTTCTTTCTGGTGTATTCCCCTTCGGCTTTTTGCCGGCGCGGGGAGTCTGGCGCCGTGACACAAAGACCGGGCCGGGGTATCAGCTGACGGAACAAGGGCGGTGCCGCAGGCCGCAGCGCAAGCGAGTGAACGACCGGAGGGAAGGAAAGAGTGCGAACGGGTGAGGACACCGGCGAAGCGTACCCTTGTGCTGTCGGCGCCCCGGCCCAGCGTCTGTCACGGAGACAGTCTCCATGCGCTGCAGCCGCAGACTGGGGGAGACAGCGGAAAGAGCCAGGCCTTTAGCCTGGCAGCCTTAGCGACCGGCCGCATAGGCGGTCGGGCAGTGAAAGCGGCGCCGGCAATAAGCCGGCTGCAAGCGCCTTGTCTTGACCTTTAGCCATCAGACCCTAGCGATAGCCCGAAACCCGCTGGGGTTCGGCGGAGTCTGAGACGCCGGTAAACCGGGGGAACTGACGGAGTGGGGCTGACGACCCGGCACCGCCGGGGAGCCGAACGGGGGCCATAGCCCTTGATCTTCGAACATAAAGAAGATGTGAGCTAAAACAAAATCGACGCCAAACGCATCGCCCATGGCTCAGAAAATAAACGTCAGGGAGAAGATCCGGGCAGAACGCCCGGACAATAATTCAATCAATTGCGCGAAAAATCAGCGCTCTCTCAGGGTGACTTATGCTGCTGACATAATCTTTTAGCGCATCCTGACGGTCGATAAGTCCCTGACAGGTCAACGCATATTCGCTTCCCATCTCGGAAACCTTCCAGGCAAGCTGATTCAATACAAACAGGGTCGCTATAATTCCAGCGGCATCGGCCGAGACCTCTGCATCGAAGTAGTTCCCCGGAATACTCAACCTGTACGTGCCCTCAGTCGGGGCAATGTAGCCCGTTGGCCGGGTTGTTATGATATCCGTCCACGGAGCAACATGGCCGCTGAGTCCGCGCGGAACCTCATAAAAAGCCCACATGCCCCCCTCGTAATTACTGTGTTTATGCAAAAAGCTGATCGCCATACTCTCACCCAGCGGCGTCGCAAACAGCCTCGGAACAAAGGCCAAACGGCGTCGTGCATCGGTAACTTCGATTTTGGTCACGGATCCCGCATCGGATTGGGCGGTATTTACTGAGGTATTCATTGTTTCTCTCCGGCTTCTTTATGGTGCCCCTTTCCGCTATTTATGAGTGCGGGGAGCACGTTGCTGTGACACCAGACTGCCCCGTTCCATCAGGGGCAGAAACAAGGGCGATACCGAGGCCGCAGCGCAAACACCCGCCCCTCGGGAGGGGGTGCGAACGGGGGAGGAAGCGGGCGTTAGCCTGTACCCTTGTTGATGAACCGGAACAGGGCAATGTCTGTCACAGCAAAAGTGATCACCGCCGACAGCACGTATAACGAGGCTCAGAGTGAAGCCGTTGGCAACGGCTTTCCTTAGCGGCCGCCAATGGCGGCCAGTGAAAGCGATCTATCCTTCCGCTTTGACGATATCAATCGCGTGCTGGATAGCATCCCAGTTGATCCCAACATTGGCATCATGGTTGTCATGAACGATTTCCATCGCCGCCTCAATTTCGCAGGCAGTCAGCGCACCGTCTAACTCAAGAAAATCATCATCCAGCCAAAAACTGCCCACACACAAAGCGTCTTCGGGATAGCGTTTTAAACGGGTAATCAGCCCTGCAATCGTCATTCGTTCAAACATTGTGCTATTTCCTTTTGTGCCAAAAAGCGCCCCTAAGGGGCGCAACCGCCGTATTACCCGCCGTAATTCGGGACGTTACCTAACACATATTCCGGGCCAACAACCTCGGCGTAACCGTATTCATCACGCTCTTCTGACCATTCCAGATCGTCACTGGCACTGTCGATATATTCACCACACGCATAGACGTGATAACCGCAGAACCCCTCACCTGCCTCACTGAACGTATGAATGACGTGACAGGAAAACTGTTTACTCAGCGCGCGGATATCGGCACATTCCGGAGGCGCCCACCGTGTATCAAAATCAATCTGCACAGTCCCTCCAAAGGCTGTCACATCGACATCGGCCTCGTTGAAAAAACTCACTTCCCCTTCGTCCCGGGCAAAATCGGTCACGGCGGTCAGTTGATCTGGGTTTCCAGTCACGATAATTCGGTTTGCACACCAGTTAGGCATCATTCTTCTCCAGTCAGGTTGTCGGATATCGGCTTGCGCCGTAGCCAAAACACAGACGTGCGCAAAGCGGAGAATGCAGGGGCCGTACCGCAGGCCGCAGCGCAAATGACTGACCGCAGGGAGGGAGTGCGAACGGGAGAGGATACGGGCAACGCGAACCCTTGCAGGCGTAGCGGCACGGCTACGTTCGGGCTACGGCGTAAGCCCAGGCGACGCCATACCCTTTTGATCCCCGCCTGCAGGGCGGAAAAAGGGAAGACAGCACGAAGGTTAATATCAGGGGATCGGTCGCGGCCGGTTCGAGGCCGGCAGTGACCGTTGGGAGGAAAAAGGAAAATGACAAGACAGACGGGAGCGCGATGTTTCGGGGCCCCGGCCCTGCCGGGGATCCTTTTCGTGGCCAGCCCTGGCCACCATAAACCCTGTGCTAGTTCACGTCGATATTGACCAGTTGATCCAGCACCTGCAGTAGCCTGGCACACGGATAGGTTGACCAGACCGGCAACAACGTGGCCAGCGTAACGGCCTGGGCGGCCAGCATCAGCCGACGCGGCAAAGGCCCCTGCTCATAGTGCTTGACGGTCCGCAGCGAAACACCCAGATAATCCGCGGTCTGTTTTTGCGTCCAGCCCAGCGAACCCCGCCAGGCCTTCATACCTGCAGAAGGCATAACAAGCGATACCACGCCTCTGGACTGGGGTGTTGTCTGGTCATGGCGCGTCAGCGCCTGCAGTTGCAAGACGATTTGCGGTGGGTCCATCCGGAGCAAATCGGGGAGCAGGCGGATCAACATCAGTGTCTGGATCCCCAGACGCGCCGATCGGGACACGCCACTATTTTCATAGGTTCGGTAAGTCCGTTCTGACACCCCCAGAGCATGAGCTGCATCCTCTTGCCGCCAATGGCTACCAGGACGTAGCGAACGCGCCTCAGACAGCGTAAAATATTGACCGGCACGCCATAATCTCAATTCAAAAACATCCATGCATTGCCATTCCTTCTAAAAAACAGGCAATTTATGCACCCTGAAACGCGATAACAAACACATAATCCGGCAATAATTGCCCCCTTAGAGCAATTTACCCAGTTTCTTGCGCGCCTCTCCCAGGGGAGCCAATTCGCTCGGCTGTTGAACAGGTTCGACCGGAACCACCGATCGACAATCCTCACCGGACAACGCCGTAATCACGTCGCGGATCGCCGCCATATCGGGTTTCCAGCCGGTTGTCTGGCTGACCAGGTTGACCAGCTGCTCGCTGGTCAACTGGCCGTTATACATCGTGGCCAGCAACACCGGTAACCGTGGGTCGAGCTGATGTAATGCCGCCGTTGTGATGATGGCATTACGCAGGAAATCCCCGCGTACTCGCTGCGAAATGGATTCAACCACATCCAGGGCATGGCGATCGGCTTCGCAGTCCAGCTGCAAATAGCTGGTAAATTTACGGCGGGTATCACTGCTGTTATCGCTCACGGTTATCCCTCTTGTTTATACAATGCCATTTCACTCGCCAGCGCCATTTGCGGGCTTTCGACCAGCGTTATACGCTCTGCCGGCAGTTTCCAGGCTTTTCTTACCGCAGATTCTATCAGCGGAGCGCCCCCACCGACCAGCCAAACCCGGTTAACGTGGCGGAATCGCGCCAGTTCGTTCACCACACGATCGCCAAGCCGGGTGATACCGTGCTCTATCGCGGCGATAACGTCATCAACCCGGGAAGCATCATTAATCAGCTGTGACAAAAAGGCGCGATCATGGCGGCGTTGGATCACCGTATCCGCCACATAGGCGCTCGTATCGCTGTCCGCCATACGCAGCGCCGTCAGCGCGGCCTGCGTCACCATCGAAACACCCAGGGTGGGATTACCGTGGATCGCCGTCACATCGTCGAACTGCCCGACAATGACTCCGGCATCGAGCGTCGTACCGCCCAAATCGATAACCAGGGACGTTTCCAGCGGCCCGACATTCTCCCGCACCAGGGGAGAAAACACCGCAGGCAGGGATTCTGGCATCACTTCAACAGCCGCCACGGTAAAGGCCTCCCCCTTGTTCAACGTCACAGGTCGAAGCAGGTTGTCGATTTTTCGCTGAATATTAACCGTGTTTTTCTGACAATCTTCGGTATAAAACTCACTGATCGGCAATGTGACGGTCAGCTTTACCGCTTGTGGCTCCACGCCACTGTTTAGCAAGGCATGATGCACCGCCAGGAGATTGGTATCACCGTACTGATACTCAATGTGGGTCGTGCTGATCGCCTGTTGGCTGACATCGTCAAAGGTATACTTCACGCCATCAACGAGATAGTTGAACGTGCGACGGCTGCCGATACCATCGATTTTCCATCCCTGACGGAAAGAATTGGGTGACAAGGTCGTGCGTAAATCCCCCGCCACATACCAGGCCAGTTTCACATTGGTAGAGCCATCATCACAGCAAATATGCATTTCACACCCCTTTAGTTACTCAATTTGAGTATCATTATAAGAAAAACATAGACCACATCAAGATATAGTTACTCATTTTGAGTAAAATAAAATACTCAATATGAGTTTGTTATGTACTCACCCGCGTCGTTACGCATCAAACTGAGTCACTTTATGATTGAAGAACCCCCTACTGACTCCATTGATACTCAGCATGAGTATCAATGGAGTTTTGTCGCGCCGCAGTGCTGTCATTAACGCGAACCGGGCAACACTCTTAACCCACCGACGTCATACAGAACTCGGTTTGCGTAATGAGAAATTCAAGATGACCTTGTTTCTCGAGCAGGTGGTCAAAGGTCGGATCGTCCGACGGGAGACGCTCCATAAAGTCGTCCCCACCACATATCCGGCAGGCGTCATCAAACACGTCGCCACTGTCACGGGTCGTCGGATCCAACCCTTCGGCATAGGCCAATAACCGCTTTCCTTTGGTACGCGCTGCCGCCATCAAATACACCCCTTCATCTTTGACCAGCAGCACATCACACCCCTGTTGGCGTGCTTGCGTGATCACCTCAAATGTCTTTTTACCTTTGAAACAAATCTTGTTATTCATAGAGATATCCAATTTTTTAATGGGCGACATTCACCGCCCTGATGATTATTTGTAGACTTCGGCGATGACGGTGGTCAGTGCATTCTGGTTCGACAACGGCTCCAGACGAGCACTCAGCAGGACCAGTTCTGTTGCCAGTAAGCTGGCGGCAACGCTGAGATGTTGATCATGCTGTTTTCGACTATTGATGTAGCTCAGCAGGGCGAATGCAGCATCCGGGTGACTTGCCTCCATCGCGGTAAACCCGGTGGTTTCCGCGTCAAAGTGCCCCATCGCTGTCAGTAATACTGCCTGTCGCCATAACGGAAAATCGGCATAAACACCGGCGGTGTGCAGGTGTTGTCCAAGGTGGAAGAGATCGGCCATCAAATCGCTGAAAACCGAGGTGACATCGCGATCATCGCCCGGGCATCGTTCCAGGAACGCCAATACGGCTTCCGCCGCCCCAGAGACGCGGACCAAAGTGGCCTCCGTCGCCTCATCCTGCAGCGTACTGCTCGTAGGGTTGGTGGCCAGTTCGGCCAGAACTTCTTTCAATAATTTCGTCATAAACCCTCCCGTTTCGACTTCTTTCTGGTGTATACCCCTTTTGGCTTTTTGCCGGCGCGGGGTGACTGGCGCCGTGACAACATGACCGGGACGGGGTATCAGCTGACGATGCAAGGGCGGGACCGCAAGCCGCACGCGCAAGCGAATGACCAACGGGAGAGAGTGCGAACGGGTGAGGATACCGGCGAAGCGAACCCTTGTGACGGCGGCGCCCCGGCCCAGGGTCAGTCACGGGGACGGACGCCTTGCGCGTAGCCAGGGCTAAGGGGATACACCAGAAAGGGCCAGGCTTTTTTGCCTGGCGGCATCAGCGAACGACCGCACAAGCGGTCGGGCAGTGAAAGCGGCGCAGGCGACAGCCTGCTGCAAGCGATGGGTGCATTGGTTCCTGCCGGCTCAATGCCGGTTGGAACCAACAGGGCGGCAAAAAAAGAGAAAAAGGGGGCCATGCCCCCTTCCCCTTAAACTGCGTGTAACACCGCCTTGAATTTCGTGATCATATCAACCAGGCGAAGTCTTTCGCTCCAGCCGTTGGCGTAATACATCGGGGTATGCCTGACTTTAAACATTTTCATCGTCAACGTATTTCCGGTATAGACCGAGGCCGGTAATCCCAAGAGCGCAAGCTGGATAAAACACATATCCGCAGCCAAAGGATCGATATCTGTACAACGGATATAAAGCGCTTGTTGCGGGTTATACCCTTTAGAGAGCAGGTGTTCAGCAGCGGCGATCACCATGCCGCCCGAACCACTGGCAGGTTCATCCAACGTGATAAACGGGCGATGTTCCAGCTCTTTAACATGGTCCCCGAGTGTCAGGGCGGCAATGAGTCGTGAGACTTCGCACGGCGTGAAGAATTGCCCCATCGACGACGAGCCAAATTCAAGCTCCATAAATATCCCGCCCAGCAGGTCATCCATTCCCCCTTCCATCGCGTCGATTAAGAAACAAAACAGTTGCTGCATCCTCTGCAGATCAACAGCCTCGTATCGCTTACAAATCTGAACCGCTTCTTCCCTGCCCTCCTCTGACCGTACTCGCACCAAATCGAGTTCATTAGCAGCCAGGCGAATGAAGTCGCGGAAAACATCGAGACGACGGTGATAGGTCGCAATAACAGAGAACGTTTTGATGAATTGTTTTCTGGCTTCGCGTGGCGTCATACGCGGCGCACATTGAACCGGGGTTTCGGGGGCTAACAGTGCATCGAAGGAAAGTTGGTTGCTCATGGTGTGTCTCCCTTGGGAGGCAAGAACTCATTTTCTCGCCATGGCGCAAAAAACAAGGCTCGCCTGTCAGGGATGTGGCAGGTACGACGGCAGAAGCCGCATGCGCAAACGAGTGGAACAACGTGAAAGGAGTGCGAACGGGTGATGCCGGCGGCGCCAGCGAATACTTGCCACAGACCAGTGCGAGGCTAGATTAAGCGCGGCGAAACATGAGATCTCGCGCACCATCACACAACAATTAAAGTAATATCATTTTAATATCATAATAATCCAATAAAACAGGCTTGACACACAAACCCAAAAGACTATTATTTAAACCTCATTTCACTATCAAAGTAATATTAAAAAAAGGTAGAAACGATATGATTATAACAGTAGGAAACACCAAGGGCGGGGTAGGCAAAACCACTTTGGCAGTAAACATCGCTGCAGCACGAGCACAACAGGGTCGAGATGTATTATTGATAGATGGGGATCGACAAGGCACGGCTCAAATCGCTGTTGGCATAAGGGCAAATGATGATTCGCTGCCAGGTATCGCCTGTGTGTCTTATCCCGAAGGACCGATCCTTCGTGCTCAAGTGCTCCAGCAAAAGATGAAATATGATGACATCATCATTGATGCAGGTGGCAGGGACTCCACAGCGTTACGTGCTGCTTTAGTGCTATCCGATGCACTGTTGGTTCCATACCGTCCTGGAAGCTTCGACGTTTGGGCTCTTGAAGACATATCTGCACTGATCAAAGAAGCGCGGAGTGTGAGAGATGGGTTGAACGTTTTCGCTATTATCAACGCTGCCGACTCCAATCCACACTCGATTGATAATCGAGAGGCAGCAGAAGTGATTGCAGACTTCCCAGAACTGACACTAATCCCCAAACATATTGTGGCGCGTAAAGCGTGGTCGAATGGGGCAGCATCAGGGAAATGTACGCTTGAAATGAAACCAAGGGATCCCAAAGCTGACGCTGACCTGGAAAGATTAATATCAATCTTATTTTCATAGTCATTTAACACCATTTGAATATTAAAGTAATATTAAAAAACGATTAAAGAGGTAATAAATGGCTATTGTAAGACCAACGAAAAAAAACACTACCCCTGCTGAAGACAGCGCGGCAGAAGCCTTTATAAATTCGGCTCCAGATGGCGCGGCAACGCGAAGAAAGGGCGTAGTAAAAGGCAAACGTCAACAGATCACGTTAACGATAGATCCTGAGATTTTGGACCGGCTCGATGTGAAAGCCGCTGAAGATGGCGTGTCTCGGGCTGCACTCATCAACATCGCAATTCGCCAGCTATTGAACCGAGGAGCCACGGTTGGAGGCGGGAGTTAATTAACAATTACTTTAATATTAAAACAATATTTAAGTAGGATTATTTGAATTGCATTTTGGATGGTAATTGAGAGGAATAACCAATGACACACGAAGTTATAGAAAAAATCATTGCCCTGGCCGATTACCAAAACATGATTAGCCCAGGGAGCCACCCAGCAAAGGGGCAATTCGTTGTCACCAGCACAACTTGTGGCGATAACGCAATGCGTCTGGGTTATTGCGTTCAAGTTCGAAAAGGCCGCGGTCAATTCGGCTCTGACATGGTTTTTCTACGCCATCCGGACGGGACAATAAACACGCATGAGAATCAGTTCTATCTCAGCATGACAGACGTACAAATTCAGCTTGCTCGATCGATATTCAGTATCATGCCAGAAAACGAAGATGACTCGCGAGGCTATTGTTGCTGCGGTAAGATCCGCGAAGTCGGGTTCATTGTCGAAAACTCAGGTTCAGTACCAACACCTGATCACCCGTTTGTGATAACGGTCTCTAGTGAAAAAGCTTAACAGAATAGTTAAGCATATCAATACACTCACTGCCAATCAAAACAGGATTATCACAACATCAAAAAAGTATCTTTTAGATATTATTTTAATATTAAAATGATATCTAAAAACGATTCAATTTTGAACGTGAAGCAATAAAACTTTCTCCGCAAAACCCTCGTCCAGCACATAGAAATAACACTCCGGGACGTTAAGTACACGTGCCAGTGCGCACATAGTCGTAAAGGACGGGGTGTAGGTACCACTCTCGTATTGGGAGATCCGCGAACGGGCGGTGGCTTCATCAATACCCGCCAGTACGCCCAGTTTCTCTTGTGTAAGCCCAGCCCGGAGGCGGGCGCTTTTCAGTCGTTGGGGAACCATGGTCTGCCGTCATAGAAAGGATTGACGACATGTTTAGCATCACTTAACATCAGACTTGTTTAGAGTTACTAAACATCAGAAACACCAACCATGCAGTACGCCAGGAAACACCAGGGGAAAAAGGCCGGTCACTTGACCGGCCTGCCTGTTTTTATCTCTAGGCCACTCGCTACCGACCTTTGAGCATCGCCACTGCGTCCGCTTCTGGCATCGAAAATTGCACCCGATGCCGTGCCGCCACATCCAGCGCAAACACCTTCGTATACACCTCCGTCGAGCTGACCGACTTGTGACCCATTAGCGCCTGCAGTACCTTGAGCGGAATGCCGGCATAGAGCATATGCATCGCGTAGCTGTGGCGGAAGGTGTGCGGGGTGATAGGTACCGAGAACGTCACACCGTCGCGCGCTGCAGCCTCCACGGCCTCCGCCAGCCAACTGCGTACCGTCCGATCGGTGATCGTCCACAGTCGCGCCTTCTCCATGCGACCCGTTTTGGGATTCCGACGTTCCAGCGGAATTTTCAGCGTGGCCACCATTGTCTGCAGCTGCGCGACGTACTGCGGATCGGACAGCGGTACCAGGCGGTGTGCTGAGCTGCCCCTCGGAAGTCGGCCAGCAGTTCGGGCGGCTTTTTCCGTGCGTTGCTTGAGCGTGGCCAATTGCGCGAACGGGTAGGGGAGCACCAGTGAGAAGTTCTCGCGCGTCAGTGCCAGCGCCTCGTTGATACGCGCACCGGTATTCCACAGGGTGGCTATCAGCATTTTTCGGTACAAATCCGGCACATAGTGGAGCAGGGCGCTGATCTCCGGCGCCAGCAGGTATTTGGGAAGGTCGTCATGGACAAGGGTCATCTGTCGCAACGCCAGCGCGGCCGGATAATCGATAGCCACGGGCAACGGTGCCGGATTTGCTGAATACGAGCCAGGCAGGGCAGGGAGGGGCGAGATATTCATGGCTTTTCCTCGACCGGTAACGCCGCCAGCGACTGGGCCATCAGAACAGCCTGAACGCGGCGCCGTTTTCTTTCCTGCCGCCATTCTTTCCAGAGGACGTTCTGGGCCGACCAGGGGGTCGCATCAAGACGAGTATGCGGGAGACCCGCTAACTGCCTCAGTCGCCGGGCCTGGATGATGGCCTTGAGTCCGAGACGGGTGTACTGGTACTGCCGCGCCTCAAAAAATTCATCAAAGTCGGGGGGAATATGCTCTGCAGAATGAATAGTCCGATCAGCCTCCCCCTGAATCACCGGCAACTCCCTAATACGGTACATTAGCTTTGCGGGTAACACCCGCCAGTCCCCGGCAACAGCTGAATAGTCGAGGACAGGAACAGATATTGTCGGAACCGTGATAGCTTTGGAGTTCACGTCACCGTGATCGGTAGCAACTCCAGCACAGCCCTCTACAAATTGCTCAATCAGGAAGACCAGCTCAGTGGCGATAAAAAGACGCTCACTGGCCTGCTTCGCCGCCACTGCTCTTTCCTCCCGCCGGCGGGTAAAGTAGTGGGCCAGGTACACACCGCCCAATGCCGCGCCGGCGGACGAAACCGCCGTGATGATCTGCGGCCACAGGCCGGCGCTGTCTTTGACGATCTTCACGCCCTCAGTGGCAATAAACCAGTCACCCATGAGTGTTCCTTATTGAGTACAAAATCCCACCCACCATTATGATCACTTCTCTGCGGAGAGGAAAAAGGGCCGCGAAAACATGGACCCCGTTTGTCCGATAAGGAGCCGGGCTAACACCAGATGTAAATCCACCTTCACAGCACCTTCCGGCAGCCCCCTAAAATCTCTGGCGTGCCAGAAGTCAATTCGCCAGCCATCTTCTGGTTGTTCATGGATGTTTAAGCGGCGGGCCAGTTCCTTCCCGTTCAGATCAACGATGAAATGAATATCAGGGGAGATCCCGTCCGGATTGGCAATACCAGGTTCGCAGAGATACCACACGAATCTGTAGCCACTATCCTTCAGCTCACAAAAAAGTTCCTGCTCGTCCACTTATTCCCTCTTCAGTCCTTTCCACAAAATTATCACGCCACGCAATCACTCCAACCCTCACGCCGGTGACGATGATCGCCCTCGCAGTTACCAACCGAAAACATCACCCAGATGATAATAAGCAGGCACATAGACACCCTATTAAATTACCGGACAGGCGTTTCCGGGTGATCCGATTTTTCTTCTATTTCAAACTTTCCGGAAAGTGTACCACGGTCGGGGAAGGAGCAAAGTGCCCTTTTTTGCCCCTGCGCGGCGGATCACGGGAGAAGGCGTAAACACAACATCTGGTAGCTTAAGCAGCTGAATGAGCCACCACATGTTGTGGCAGACCGTGCGGCGGGGAAGGGGGATGATCGGCAGATCCGGGACTTGGGGTTTTCGGATCTGTTCTTGAACAGAGGGACGCAGAAGACAAAAAATACTGATGACACCTTGATTAGAAACCCGGTTATGATACCGTTGCAACCACAAACTAATAAACTTAGAAAGTTAGAAAACAACAAGCCAATAAGTTTATCATTTTAATTTTTTACTAAGGTCGAACACCAATATGCCTACGAAACACATAGATGATAGCACTGCAGCTGAGCTTGATGAACTTTACGTCCGTTGCGTCACCTTGACGCAGCAGCCGGTTAAGGAGGTCGAAGTACTGCGTCTGGCCATATACAAAGGTATCCGCAACATTACCGACGACGATATTTTGTCTGCCATGTCGGTTAAAGACACCGTCTGGCAGGGTCTTGCCGATACCGTCTGGAGTGAAATTACGGCTCACTGGCCTGCTGAGGGGATAGACGATCAAAGCTTTTCCCAGGTAGCGGCCGAACACTCCTCAACCTGGCGTGCGCATCCGGCAGAGAAATGCCAGAACAATATTCGCAAGGCGCTCGATAACGGACGTCTTCAGGAACGAACGCTGGATGAGCGGCTCTTTGAATATGTCGATATGCAATCTGAGGAGATTTATGTCAGGTACGACAAAGACCAGATCGCACAAAGAACCGCGGATTTAGAAAGCGCTGTGATGCTCCTGAAAGGAAAAAAACTTTCCGAGGTTAAAGAAGAAAACCAGCGTAACTTCCTGATGCTCCAGACGCTCAATAAGCAGGGCGTCAGCCTGCAACCGGACGGGGCAGGGGATTTTACAATCTGCCTGACGGAGGCTCCTGCTGATGAGTGAGCCGGCCCCCCCCGTCCCTGAGCAAGCGACGCCGATCCGCCCGCCTCCGCCATGGTGGCAGCAGATCGGCGAAGTGGCCTTGACGGCCGTGATCAGCGCGGCGCTGACCTGTTTAGTGCTTTTGGTAGTGGCGCTGCTGTTTGGCTTGAAAGAGAGCGGCAGCGCCGCCGACTGGCTGGCCGTGGTGACCAACGGGATCGTGGCCGTCGGCGCGGTCGGGGCATTCGTCGTGGCGCGCCGTTGGTTGCCGCAGCTGACCACCCAGGAAGGCTATAAGGAGGCGATCCAGCTGGTCAACAAGCACTACATCTGGCTGGGCCATCAAAACTCGTTGCTGAAAGATGCCGGGTGGGCGATGACCCGCTTTAACGCACTTCAGGCCGACTTCACTGCCTACGGTTACGATGCATATCGGGAGGCAATTGCTCCACTGGCTACCTCCGTCAACAATGAGAAAAAACGTAAGGACGAGGTGGAGCGTATAGCGTTCCGCCTGAACACCTACGGCCTGCAATTTTCTGGCCGGTACAAAACCCGCCTGGTGCAACTGGAAGGGGCTTTCCAGAACGCCGTTTACGCGGCGGCAACCTTGCAGTCTTATCTGCAGACGGATCTGAACATTCAGCATCGGTATAACAACCTTCACCCCACAAACCTTCATATGGTCGGGACAATTTCCGATTTGCATGACGAAAGGGCCGCCCTGAAAACGGATGTCATCCAGGCGTACGAGGCGCTGGAAACGCACTGTAACCAGATGGCCACTGCCCACGCGCGCATCTTCAACCACGCACCGGCCATCGGCGACCTGTTTGTGGTACGCCGGCGGTAGGACAAATGAAAAGGCGCTGACGCTCGAGCGGCCAGGCGGCGGGATGACTGGTGCCTGGCCGCAGCATCGGGCGGTCAGTTCCGGTTATGACCAAAGCGGCGCGTCAGCAACACTCGTTTCCAGTGTGCCTCACGCCGGTCAATCTCCCCTTCTTCGCAGTTCAACCCCATGACCTCAAGCACGGAAAATTTGACCTGATCTGATCGCGGGCCCACGAGATCGCCGAATGCCTCCTTCAAGCCGGCATTGCCGCCATGCCCGGTTCGCAGGTAGCTCATCCAGCGTCCCCACACCCCCTCCGCGCCATCCGCCTTACCCACATACAGCTTCCCGCCCTCCTCATCGGTCAGCAGGTATATCCCTTTGACGTCAGAAAGCGCGCGGATCCACGACCGGTTATCTTCCCGGAGGATCAACCCGAGGGTCCGCATGTCAATGCACACCTCCCGGTAGCCCGGAAAGCGGCCCAGGGCGCGGCGGGCTGGTGAGATGTCGGTGATCGCCAGATACGGGGCCACAGCCTCCGCCAGCCGGACAAACGCCCGGGCATTGGCCGCCGGCGCCCGTGACACATGAAGCCGGCCGGCATACTCGCTGAGGGCAGTGACAGGTGCCAGCGCATAGCGGTAATAGGCCTCATCACGCCCACTGACAGACTCCATCACACGCGGCAACTCACCGGTCTTATAGGTTCCGGCGTACATCCAGCGCAGCTTGTTCTCCGTCTGGATCAACGAAACCACATACGGGCGCCTGAATACCTTTTTCTTTTGCCAGCACTGCCATTCATCGAAAGTGCCGTGTTCAAACTCGGTCAGCGGATCTTCGTCGTAGTCGTTTATCGACGCGAAATGGACGTGACAACGGTCGGGGCTTAAATCGGGCAGAACCAGCGTCAAATAACTGAATAAATCCATATTATTCATAATCTTAATGGAAGCTAGGGAGGCAGGCAAGCGCCACCGGGCGTTTTCCCTGTATGACGGCGGCCGCCCGATCCTGCACCATACGGGCGGCCAAGGGAGATGGACAGTCAGGGCTGGGAGGGGGCAGGCACGCGATGTTTCAGGCGCCGCGCCTCTTCCTGATCCCGGTATTCGCTCGCCTTTTGTATTATTTCCGCCGTCGGCTCCGGCAGTTTTTCAAAAAATTCCTTAAACCGGATACCGATCGATTTCAGCGAAACACTGGTCGTTCGTGCCGTTTTGAGGTTGGTGTAAACCAGGCGGGTAAGCGGTTTGGTCAGCTCTTTCTCTTCCAGAAAGCGCTTGAAGGTCCACAGATAGATATCAACCAGCTCCAGCCCGGCACTCTGGGTTCCAGACTGGAAAACCAGCGGCTTCTCCGGCATGTTCTTCATGTTCATCACCGGCAGGCCGGGTCCCAGCTCCCACGGCTGTTCGCGGATCTGACGATAAAAGACGCTCAACTCCCGCTGGGTGGTGTTGAACTGCGACTGTTGATCCACAATGATATTGGCCTTGCGGTTGGGCGCCCCCAGGCGGGAACAAATTCCGTGCAGGACGGACTGGAATCCAATCATGTTGGGCATGATCTGCAGCTTTTGCTTACCGGTTTTGCAGTTGTAGCTCAGCTCGTCAAAGTTGACCATTGCCCAGTACAGGGCATCGGTAATGATTTCAACTGATCGGGCGTCACCCAAAGCATCGACTCGCTGAAGCAACACACTACAGACCTCGCTGAAAAGCGCGGATGAACGTTCATTATGGGGCTCAAGGCGGGCGCGCCACGCTTTTTCTGCAAGCTCGTCATCAAAAAGATTTGCCAGATTCAGCAGCAACGGGTAGCGCAGCGGGGTCCAGTAGGCCGTCCAGGGCACCACCGGGTTCATTCCCTGATCAAACACCTGATCAAAGAATGAAATGATGGCGTGATCGCGTTTAACCACCTGCCAAACATCAAACCGCATCCGGTGCTTCTTCTGCAGAATAAGCAGCGTATCGACCACCTCACCAAGACGGTGTATGCCCAGTTCTGCGGCATGCAAGCGCTGTACCTTCAGTTTCTTACGCAAAGCAGCAAGCCCTGCTTCGGCAACCTTGTCCAGGTCGTCCGGCGAAGAAAGCACGCCGTAAGAAAGCACCGGCTGAGTAGGGTCAAAAAGGTTCGGGCCGGTATGTCCGGTTTCATCTACATAAAAGTGCATTCAAGATCCCTTTATCTGTCAGTCTGAAGCGAAACAGTATTATTCACGTGAATGTAAAACCATCCAGTCATTGGGTGCAAGGGATCCGCTTATGCCAGAAACCGGATCTGCTCGGAGGAAAACAGGCAATGGATATGATTATATCAAATCGTAAATAAATTCATATTCAATATGATATTTATCATTATAAATAACATCATACCTGATATGATGTTTACCAGACTATACGTAAACCATTCTCAGTATGATTTATCACTTAACCGGACATTATCAGACGGAGCGTGCAGGATGGGTCAGGCACTGAACTTTTCTCTCAGCTACGAACAACTGCTGAAGATCACCGAAGACGAAATTAAAAAATGTGAACTCGACGGCAGCAGTGAGTGGAATGCTCATCAGTGGATGAAAGCCGACGGCATTGTGCAGATGTGGCACATCCTTGCACTCCAGGGGTTGCCGAAAGACGCCGGATTTGACCGCGTGAAGGCTGACCTCGCGCAGCTGAAATCGCTCATCCGTCAACGTCGGGGCAGAGCATGACAGCGGTAACCGCCCGCCGTCCGTCGCCGCTGCAGCGGCGGGTGCTGATTGTGCTGGCCGCCCTCGATGCAAAGCGGCCGGGGCCGGTGGCGACGAAAGATATTGAGCGGCTGCTGGCGCAGGGCGGGGAGGCCCCGGTGTACGGCAACAACCTGCGCGGCTCCTGCCGCCGGCTGGAAGCTGTGGGTTGGCTGCGCACCCTGCGTAACCGGCAGACACTGCAGCTGGCGGTGGAACTGACGGACGCGGGCAGGGCGGTGGCCACGCCCCTGCTGGCCGAGGAACAGGCTGCTGCGCACGAACAGCAGCGCCGGAACGACGTGCGCGTGCTGCCGGTGCGCCCGGCAGACACCCTGGCCGACCAGGAACTGGTGATCGCCGGCATCGCCTATACCGCCTGCCGCGTGGCGTTTGTGGTGCGGATCGACGGTACCACCTGCCTGCAGCTGTGGTGCGCGGACGGCACGATCGCGCGGCTGGAGGGAGACGCCCTGCAGGTCGCCGGATGGTATCAGGCGGCGTATGACGCCGGGCTCCCGGTGCAGATCCAGGTGAACGAGGGGAGTGCACGGGAAAAGGAATAATAACGAGTCAACCCGCGCAGGCTTGGAACCGTCAATCATCGGCGCTATGCTGGAGATTGATGCGAAAATGTGCAGGAATATCATTTCCCCAACGGTAATGGATGACCTATGGACACGGTAGAAGAATTAAACGGCACGTATTTCTATAAAGGGTACTCCCAGTTAACGCCCCAGCAGCTGTGGTGGCTGATCACCGTTGATGCGCTCCGGGAGCACCTGGGGATCAGCGTTGCCGATGCTGTCCTAATCGCATCGGGACAACCCTGGCTTCCCACGCGACAAAAACCAGGAACGGCCACACCCGGCACATCAATCGCCTCGAGATTGTCGCGGAAGTACCTGGATAAGCCTTTGCCTAAAGGCATTCGACTTCCCACACTCGTCGGCGAAACGCCACAACGTTTGCATATCAGCTACGTAAATAACTGGGGCAAATTTGTCGGCCGTAATGTCCCCTGGGTGGGTTATGCACTGTCGGCCTGGACAATTTACGCGATCGGTCGCGATGTGAAAGATCGTTTCAACCTCATTGCTCGCCCGGCAGACAGAATTCTGTGGACCTACTTTTGATGATGAAGACACCCGCGCAAATCGAACAAGAAATCATTGAATTTTATTACGAAAACTTCAGTCCCCGGAAATATGCCTTTTGGGGCCCGAAAGTGCCCGTCAACCTGGATACCCGCTTGCGGGAAGACCTAAAGATTGGCTGGGATGATGGTGGCGACGCGATAAACACCTATTTGAAAACATGGGATGTTGACCCTGGCAACATGGAGTTTACTCACTACTTTGCACCTGAATTTTTTGGTTCAAAGGTACCCGAACAGCCACTCAGACCGCTCACCATCAGGATGCTGGTTGAATCGGCCAAGGCTGGACGCTGGTTGTATTAACATGAAGCGAGAGGTACCAACATGGATCTGGTGAAAATCGCGCGCCACTGGCGCCAAGAAAACCCATCGCTGAATCGGACAGGCGGTGTGGTGTTAATTTGGGATGGCGAGCCGTATGGCTGGAAAAATACGTTAAGAGATGCCAAAGCTGAGCGACCGGGTGCCATTGCTGTCGATGAAGATGGGGGCGTTTTCATAGCTGAAGGGGGTGATGATGACGCGGGGGCAAAATGCTGGGTTGTTCTCAACCAAAAATCAACGTAAAACCTAAGCCATTGATTTATTTAACATAATGTTCGTTACCTGTACTTTTTTAACATTTTCAATAAGTTATAAACAATACTAAACTGCCTTTATTAACGTCAGAGGATGGAAGAAGGATATCTGCTAGTACAGATACAAAAAAACCACCGATTAGGTGGTTTTTTTGTACTACAAAATTTTGTGTTCGTCGGCTTGCGTCTTTCAGCGTCGCAGGGAGAGTGCCGTCTCTTTATCCCTACCGATGCAGTAAGTACATCATTTATCTGACAGCGAGTCAAGCCCCATGTACTCTAAAACTTCTTGTTCAATATCGTCTCTTGTTGGATATCCGGATGTCGCTTGGTACAAATCAGATAAAATCGTGTATTTCTCCCTTAACTCAGTGAGTTCTTTCCGTAACGTTTCAACCTCAGGCCGTAACACCTCCAACTCGGCTGTCTGCGTCTGACCGTTTTGAATTGACCTATCAAGTTTATCTTGCAAAGGGTGCATCCCTACCGCAACAAGCAACCCCTGGTCAATCGCCTTCATATCGTTACGAGATAACCTTCGACCAAACGACTCATCCCGCCGATAGGCTCGATCCTTGCCCCTATGGTCTCGAGACTCAGGAGGAAGGATACGGGTAGGGGAAACTGTCTGGATCATTTCACACACGGCAAAACTACGCTTACCCGTATCTAACTCCTTTATATCCCTGATGGAGTCTACTTCAAGTTCAAAAATCGCACGATTATACTCATGGGCTACCGGTTCCTTCGATGTTATCGGAACCACTGTAACGCCTCGACTGTCGACTTTAACGACAACCGCCGGCCTTCTCTTATGCATTTCCCCATCTTGGTGATTGCATGGGTACATTGCACTCTTAGTTAAACCAGTTTGAAAATTTAAAGTTTGATAAATGTGTCCAAACTCAACGATAACGATAGCTCCTTTTTTAACGAACCCAGCCGCATTTCCTATACGTCTTTTGGCCAAAATTTCCGACAGATAGATGTCTTTGCTGACATCTTTCTCCGTTAACCAAATTCCCCAATGGTCGGGTGCAATCCCCAGAAAGAACCTAACTCGCCAACGTTTACATGCTTCCCCCGAAAATGCTTTCGTAATAAATATCGGGGTGTTCTTATCATTTAAGGGTACGAGAATCTCTTCTATGTTATCGATGCGTTCCGTACCCAATATACGTTCATTGGTTTGATCGTTGGAGTCATATGTTGAGTAACTAATGGAAACAGTGGCCATTCCTATTCCTTTGTCCGCCAATGACAAATAAAAAAATAACACTTATATATCAAAGCATTGAAATTCATTCAAAGCTTAAAAAAGATAATAATTTAACAAAAATTGAGCGTATTTCATTGGGGGCGTAACAAAGGCTCAATATAACCTCACAATAATGAATATCGGCCGAAACAGCCAATATTCTATACTCTACTATCCAATGCCAAAAGGATCACCTGCTTATGTGTGGCCGTTTTGCCCAGTTCCATAGCCAAGACGAATTTCTCATCGCCCTGCGTTCCGAAACGCCGGTGATCACCACCGGCGACTGGCGCACTCGGTATAACGTTGCCCCCGGCACGCCGGTACCGCTGTTCCATCATCATGATGATCAGCTGCAGCTGGCGCCGGTTGACTGGGGGTATGCGCCAGCATGGTGGCTCGCCCACGGAAAATCGCCCCTCATCAACGCCCGCGTCGAAACCGCTGCAAGCAGCCGGATGTTCGCACCGCTCTGGAAACATGGCCGTGCGCTGGTACCGGCATCAGGTTGGTACGAATGGAAAAAATCCTCGGACAATCCGCGACTGAAACAGCCGTATTTCATCTATCCCGCCGATCGCAGCCCGCTGTTCTTCGCCGCGTTGTGCGCCACAGATCCGGAAGAGGCTGGCAGCTTCGTCATTATCACGGCCGCCAGTCATGACGGTCTGGCAAATATTCATGATCGGCGCCCACTTGCGCTGCCGGCAGCCGCCGCCCGCGACTGGCTCGATAACCGGTTGACTCCGCCGCCGGGTGATATGTTGGCCGACACTTACAGCCTGCAGGCGGAGAGTTTTGCCTGGCAGCCAGTATCTTCAGACGTCGGTGCCGTTCGCAATGACAGTGCATCACTCATTGTGGGTATCGATACACCAAAAGTCTGACCCGCACGTTATCCACAGTTTTGGTGGATATCATGTGTGCAAGCTCACGTGAAGAACGACAAAAGCTGCAGGAAAAATCACTCAGAAAATTATTATATTACGCCGGATCACGCCACGACCCCGGGTTTCAGGCTTGCGTGTACGCGCGTTTCGTTTATGATTTACTGTATATATATACAGATAAATTATGCTTATTATGAACACTAGAGAATTGTGCTTTTTTTCACCAGGCCAGCCGGTAAAACTCCCACTCTACGGAACACCATGCCCGGCAGGCTTCCCCAGCCCTGCCGACGACTACATAGAACAATCAATTGATTTAAATGATTTTATTCGACACCCGGCCGCCACGTATTTCATCCGCGCAACGGGCGAGTCAATGAGCGATGGCGGCATACTGTCAGGGGATTTGCTGATCGTCGATCGGGCTGAAAAACCCGTGCATGGCAGCATCGTGATCGCCGCGGTCGACGGTGAGTTTACCGTCAAGCGGCTACTGCTTACGCCCAGGGTTTGTCTGGCGCCGATGAATCCCTCCTACAGCCCTATTTACCCCGAAGAACTGGAAATTTTCGGGGTAGTGATCCATGCCCTGCACTCGTTCGTGAGGTGACCATGTTTCTCTTGGCTGACGTCAATTCGATGTACTGCGCCTGCGAACAGGTTTTCCGTCCGGATCTCAAAGGGCGTCCAGTGGCCGTTCTTTCGAACAACGACGGCGCCCTGGTGGCAATCAACCGCGAGGGAAAAAAGCTAGGGTTGAAACGTGGGATGCCTTATTTCCAGGCAAAAGAAATCATCAAAAACAATAATATAGAAATATTCTCGAGCAACTACGCTTTGTACGGCGACATGTCGATGCGATTCATGACCATTTTAGAATCTCTCGCGCCCACAACAGCATATAGTGTCGACGAGGCCTTTTTACAGGTATCTGGCATCGATGCGGTCGAGTCGTTCGAACATTTTGGCCATCGTGTTCGCGATACTATTTTGCAGCAGACAGGACTCACCTGCGGGATCGGTATTGCTCAGACAAAGACCTTGGCTAAACTGGCTAATCACGCCGCAAAAACCTGGCCGGCTACCGGTGGCGTCGTTGATCTGACAAATCGGGAAAGGCAACGACGGCTGATGGCGTTACTGCCGGTGAGCGAAATTTGGGGGTGTGGGCGGCAGCTGACCAAAAAACTGGCCACGATGGGGATTGCGACGGCACTTCAGCTTGCCGACAGCAACCAGGCGTTGATACGCAGGACGTTTGGGGTTGTGCTCGAGCGCACCGTGCGTGAACTGAACGGTGTGTCGTGTATCTCGATCGATGCGCTGCCGGCAAAACAGCAGATCATCGTCAGCCGGTCGTTTGGCCAGCGCGTAACGCAGCTGCAGGACATGCACCAGGCGGTGTGCCAGTATGCAGAGCGGGCTGCCGAAAAACTTCGCCGAGAGAAGCAATATTGCCGACACATTTCAGTTTTTGTGCGAACCAGCCCCTTTGCGCCTCATGAACCGTATTACGCCAACAGCCACAGCGTCCAGCTCATGTTGGCCACGCAAGATACCCGCGACATCGTGGCCGCGGCTGTGAAAGCCCTCGATGCCATCTGGCGTGACGGTTTTCGCTATCAGAAAGCGGGCATTATGCTGAACGATTTCTGTGATAAGCCTGGCCAAATCGATTTGTTCGACGAACATCCGCCTCGTGCTGGCAGCGAACAATTGATGAAAGCTGTCGATGGCATAAACCACTCCGGGTTAGGCAAAGTTTGGTTTGCCGGCCAGGGGATCAATAAATCCTGGGCAATGCGCAGGGAACTGCTTTCTCCAAGCTACACAACAAGGCTTCGCGACATCCCTATAGCCAAGCTATCTTAAGTTCACCCGTTCAAATTAATTAAATTAAGTCAAATATTCGAAATTAAATATCACGTACTTTTCATCACTTATCATTTCATCTAATACTATAAAATCCATTTCAATCAAAAGATAACAACGAATCATCATCATGATAACATTGAAATTTTGTATTAATCCTATATAACTCTCATACTTTTAATTGTATAATGATTTTGAAGTCATAATAAACCAGAGGTTATAATGAAGTACCGCAGCGACATTGACGGCTTAAGAGCTATTGCCGTTACTTTAGTGATTTTATTTCATGCAGGATGCATCTTTATCAACTCTGGATTCATCGGCGTTGATGTTTTTTTTGTTATTTCAGGTTACTTAATAACAAAAATAATATTAGGCGGGATAAAAAACAAAGAATTTAGCTTGAAAAAATTCTTTATACGTAGAATTTGGAGACTTCAACCTTCTTTCCTATGCGTAATAATATTCACGTTAATCATTGGCAGTATTTTCTATTTACCAGAAGATTACAACACATATCTGCACAGTGTTAAGAACGCATTGTATTTCTCATCAAACAAATACTTTGCTGATGTTACCACAAGTTATGCATCACAAGATTCCAATTACTTGTTACTATTGCACACTTGGTCACTGTCAATTGAATGGCAGTGGTATATAACATTCCCAATAGCATTACATATAGCATTAAAATACTTTCCCGAAAAGAAAGTTATAATAGCAAATCACATAATCACTATTGCGTTATTAATCGCATCATTATACTTATCTTATCATTCTAACATTGACAGATATTATGATTTCATTTCACGTTGTTTTGAATTACAAATTGGCAGTTGCTTAGCATTTTACAAATTCAACGAAAAAAGCAATAAATTTACCAACCTGTTTGGCCTGATAGGTCTACTAAGCATCATATCCATAGGTTTTTATCCAGGAATTATAAATGGGTATCCTAACATTTACACAGTGGCAATAGCATTAGCTACTGGGATGATTATTTTTTCCGGTGAAAAAACAAATTCCATTTCATCTTTTATACTATCGTCAAACATCTTAGTAGGTATAGGTAAAAGGTCATACTCTTTATATCTATGGCATTGGCCAGGGATCGCCTTGCTACATTACCTTAATTTGTTCAATAATACGATGATGTTATTATTAACTTTGCTAGGATCATGCATATTTGCTTGTATATCCTACAAATACATCGAAATGCCGTTACGTAAAGTACAAAAAAGTCTTTCTTTTACTGTAACAATCTTAATCGTCATTCCTCTATTAATGTCTGTAATAATTTACTCGATAGCAAAAAAAACCGACAATTTTCCTTGGCGATTCGGAAGTGAGTTTTCAAGATCGTCAGCTCTTATAGATGAATATAAATCTCTCTCCGGTCATCGATCAGACTGCATAACAGATCAAGTTGATAATGAAAACAAAGATGTACTTTGTACTTTTGGTGAAAAATCATCAAAAAAGAAAGCATTATTCATAGGTGATTCTAATTCAAACCATTATTGGATGTTCTTGGATGTTTTAGCTAAAAATGCAAACCTTGCAATAACGTCACTAAGTACATCGTCTTGCTTAACATTACCTGGGATTTATCAATTTGATTGGTGGCATTTTTATAACACTGTATATCAAGCATGCTATGACAATACAAAGACATATTATAAAAAAATAGAAAAAAACAAATTTGACTATGTCATTATTGGTGAATTATGGCCAATGTATGTAAGCGATAAAATAATTAACCAACCTGGAGATAATCGCTCGTTAGAACTTTCCATAAAAAGATTAGACGAAGCTCTGAGAAAATCATTGGATATCATAGTTAAATCCGGTTCTGTGCCGGTAATAATGAAAGAGATCTACACTCGGCCAGAAGGATACGAAACATGTCTGAAAGAAAAGGTTGTTCTAAGGCAGGAATATACGCATGGAGAATGCAATAGCCAAGAATGGTCACAGTCCAACATGGGTTGGTTTGATAATAAATTTATTGAATTACAAAAAGACTACCCGTCTTTGATAGTTATCGATATCAAAGATGCCCAATGTACCGGGAATAAATGTAAAACTGAAATTGATGGAGTTTCTATTTTCCGTGATGTAGGTCATTTGAACGATTTTGCAGCGTATAAATTAGGAGAAATATATTTACGATCAAATGGAAACCCTTTCAAATAGTCTTCTGTAGATAAGAAAGGTGTAGCCACAATACCTATGTTGAGAGGATCAACAACGATCCTCTCAGTTCCCCCCCTCTTGCTAGACCTGGTCTTTTAACACCGCTGGACACACCCCAGAGGTGTGGATCGCAACGTGCCGTTGCGATGATGGCCTTACCGGCAAAAGAGCTACATTGGCCTTTCTAGCAACTATTTATGAAGTTCAAATTTTTCATGGGACCCGCCGGTTATCCGGTGGGGGCTACCGCAGTTTACATCATTAAACTTTAGGTGTTTCCCATAATAGAGTTATCCACATATCTACAGGATTGTTTTTTAAGTACTTTTTTTATGTTTTTTAAAACATTTTAAAAGCTTTTTAGACAACGCGTGAGCTCTTTCGTGGTGCGGCCCTCAGCCCTGTCAATATGGGATATACCAAAACTAACTATGGGTGAAACCTATAGTTAGTATGGGTAACAGCTAAAGTTGTTATGGGTAACAGCTAAAGTACGTATGGGAAATAGCTAAAGTTAGTTTTTTCTGTGAATCCCTATGGGAAACAACATAAGTTTGCCTTGACCACATCATCTAGCTGATGCAACTATGGGTACATTACAAACAACCCATAGATAGTTATATGAATGAAAATAAAGGGATTGTTAAAACTAGTCGCCCAGCTATAGCACAATCTAACGAACTGACCGAGGCCGCTTACTATCTCTCACTGCAGGCAAAACGAGTACTGTGGTTATGCCTTATGGAAACCTATCGGCAAGAAGACCATCCAGGTACGTTTACAGTGCGGGTTGCTGATTACCAGCGATTGTTCAAGGTGAGCCAAGCTACGGCCAGTACAGATGTCAGGAAGGGCATTGATGCCTTGTCAAACAGCTCTGTTACCTTCTTTCCATCTGATGGAGAGTATGAAGAACGGAAACGCCCTTGGCTGGCAGAAGCTGGTTTAAAACGAGGCCGAGGTTCATGGAACATTGAATTCAATAATAAAGTGATGCCGTACCTTCTTGATCTTAGTAGTCAATTCACTACTTACAATCTTTATGATTGTGGCCGCATTAACAGTGTTAGAGCTATCCGCCTTTACGAAAGCCTATGTCAGTTTAGAAAATCCGGCATATGGATCACAACACCAAATTGGTTAGCTGAGCGTTACCAACTCCCACAATCGCAACGAGATAATTTTGCTGAGATGAAACGGACGTTCATCAAGCCGGCCCTGGATAAGATCAGTAAAGAAACCCCCTTGACTGCCTCGATGTCAGAGACAGACGACGGCAAACTGATTTTTACCATTATTACTAAAAACCCAGAGCCACCCTTACCTAACGTTTGAACTTTAGCTTTTTCCCATACATTGAGCCTAACGAACTTGTGCTGTATCCCATAGTCGTTGGGCTAAATCTCATCTTCTGCCGAACGGCATGCAAAAATGATAGTAACTTTAGCTATTTCCCATACCCATGCTTTTCAAGGCATCCGAATCGTCTTTTTCTTAAGCTTTAGTTCTATTTCGTCGATCATCAGCTGGAGCATTTTCACCAGGTCTAACGTCAATTGTTCAGCAGCCTCAAAACTGAGTTTAAGAATGTTGATTTGCCCTTCACCCAACACATTTTGCAATGTGACTCGTTTGAACCCTTCCAGGTGACGCCTTTCTTTCAATAACTGAGTAATACGCTTGGTGATAATCTTTGCTATGTCAGGATACTCGGGGTTTTCGAAAACGTGCAGATGGCTTTTAACCAAGGGCTCCCAGGAAAACAATATGTCGTATCGAGTAACAAAACGGGCTTGCTTGGGTGGAAAGTGCCACAACACAATAAACGGCATGCTATTTCTCATGCACAGCTCAAAATGGTGCTGCCAGACATTGGGAATTGCCCGTCCTTCACACAACAGATAATAATCGGAAGGCTTAAGTGTTGGGACACTCACGGGCAGCGGATCAGACAAAACAGTGCCAATCCGGGTTTGCCAATGTTCGCGCAATGCTTCGTTCATTGGAGGGATCGTAATACATAACCAACTGAGAGGGATGTACACGGCTATAGAAGGGTCAACAACCCCTTCTTCTGAACTAAGGTATACCTTACAGCTCTCAACGATTTCGACAGCTCGAGGGTTATCTTTGTGCGTTTCCAGCCAGGCGATAAATGGACTCGGTACAACATGGCACAAATTTCCCCAGCTACGACCATATTTATAGAGCTCCCAACCAGTTTGTCGGATGTAGTGATGTTGCACGTATCGCACTAATTGCTGAGTCAAATCATCCTGAGAGGTTGTTTTGAGTCTGAATCTTTTACGCGGTTTGATAAGTAAATCAATAAACAACGTCGCCATAAATGCCTATCAGTCTGTATACCGTGACTAAACCTATAATGTTACTCAAGATTTCCGTGAATAGCATCCCGAAACACCAGTTCTATTCGCCGTAAAACCCTACTTTATGCACGCTTTAATGTGGATTGATCAGTAATCGATCAATGGATTTGTTCAATACCTATAGGACAACTATTGCTACCGTGGATTCATCCGTAATTATTGTCCACTACTACCCCAAATGGCCCCCCATCCTGCTAAGCCGGTCTTTTTTCAGTGATTAAAAGTTTACTGCAGTGTAGATCGCAACGTGCCGTTGCGAAGCTGTACTTTGCTGTTGGTGAGCTACCTTGGAGGCGTAGCCGACTTTGGTGGGTGGACATTGTAACTTGAGGAAGCGATTGAACTAGGATTTTTCTGGTTATGAAGGTCTTGTGCTCTATGCGATGAGTGTAGTTGCCCGAAGCAAAGCGGAGGGAGCTATTTTCGAGAGCCTGGCTTTAGCCGGCACGAAATATACTCCCCTTTTTTGGGGCTTGTTTTGTTCAGAAATAACCTTCGAAATTACCTACTTTTTGGTGAGCATGTTCGAAGTTAACTGAATGTTATTTCATCAACTGTTTGAGTTGACGGTCGGAGGCCATGAACTACGACTAATTTCTCGTTCCAGGCGGCTTTTGAATGGAATCTTAGACACATACAAGAGGGTTTTTATCTCTTACATGCAGCACAAAACCCGCGTAGGGGCACGGGGCATTGTATTGAACGGTGAAAATAATGCTTAGTGGAGTACGCCGGCGCGTTCCAGCAACAACCGGTAATACTGTTCAGGATCATCCCGCTCTAAAGACGGGTGTTCATCAGTTAGGCCGCGCTTGAGCTGCATAATCTTGATTGGATGAGCCTCTGCACTAGTAGACCAGCGAACCCAAGTCATTTGATACCTGTTCACTATTTTTCCATTACGCGTTCGCATTTTAGAGGCAATTTCATCTAGCTCTTTCCCTAGATCTTCAACGATCGCCTTCTTCTCTTGCAGCAAATCGGGACTCACGACCCACCTCTTAATCTGTCGCAAGCGATTTTTCAACGAATGGTGTGAATCAATATCAATACCAAGGCGGGCCATGCGTAGTTGATGACGTTCGTGCTTCTTGCGCAGGGATTCTGTTAGGCCGTTGACCATCGCCCACTGGCGGTAGCCATGAAGCCATAAGCGAATTTCCTCAACAGCGATCCCACGGCTGGTAAAAAAGCGTTCTGTTAGAAAAATACGCATCGCTTTATATTGGCCAGCATCAGCATCCCAAGCTCGATGCACAACCAGGTAATCCAACTCCTCCATCACATCCCTGGCATGGGTCGCCACATCACAAGATTTACGGCCACTCTCATAAATATGCAGCACGCCGATGGCACGCGCGATTTCCTCGAACGGAGCAATAATCTCAAACGGGTAATCAGCATCCGGGTTATAGTCGCAGTTGGCTGCTAATGCTAAGGAAAGTGCGGTCAATGCACGCCGGCTTTCTTCACGTGTGCTCACTCGCATAGGTTTCGGGGTAAAACTTGGATCGTTTCGACGTCGATATGGGATATATCCACGCTGACGCAATGCAACCAACGCAGAATTCCGGTTCCAGTCATGCTGACGAATACGAGCAACGACTTTAGCAGCGGCGCCACGAGGTACGGTACCGGAGAACACCGCTACATGGTGACAGTGGATTTTGGGTTGTCCTTTCCGTAAACGGTTTGATTCACCCCGACGAGTTGGACAATAGACAGGTTCAGGACGAACCTGATAGTTGATGGCTTGCTCAGTCACCCTGTCCTGAACTTATGGCGGACAGGTATTGTTTTCTAAATAGCATGCGTTATAATCTCTGCAGGCCAGCGCCTGCTTTTGACCCCCTGATATCTGACTCTTCCGCCAAGTTGATGACAGATTTCGGGGGGTTTTTGCATTCAAGGCCTGTACCTTCCAAGCCTTGTTCCCTGGACATTTAGGATATGCCCTATCCACTACAGCCTGTAATTTTCGTTACACACTGTTCGAATTAAGTCGACTGCTCAGGTACTTAGTACCTTTTAAAAACAGCACAAATCACTGCAAATACTACCCGATTTTCGCGGCCTTGCAACAAAAGGATCTCTGGTGATCTTTTTTTGTGCAGTTCACCTACATTTCTGATGATTGACCAGCACAACTAGCTCGATATTCCCGCAAGCCCCCCTTAATAGAAAGATAGCCTGAGTGATTTTCATACCGCAATAGAGCCATCCTCTATCCAGCAAACTAAATTCAATAAGAATCCACCTAAATAATCACATTAGAATTGCTTTTTTAAGAAAAACCGTTCAATAAATGAGCAAACGGACAATTGATTAATATAGTTAATTATTCTGTTTTGATAGTTATGTCGATCTAATGATCTGCAAAAAGGATCTTTTCTAGATCATTGATTCAAAAAATTGAGTTACACAGGATTTTAGCTCTGTTTATAGTATAGTTCACAGCATTTCAGATCGTCAAAAAAACCGTTTACACAATTTAACTTTGCAAATACACTTCGCGGCATACTTAAACACAGGCTTCAAAGGATCGCTAGTCCGCCAACTAGCAAGCCGTTGAACCTTGTAATTTAGCTTTAGCCTGGACTGCGCCTGATTACACCTAATCGGGCACCTCCCTGCCCCGGGTGTCGGGTGCAGTCCAGGCTAAAGCGCAGTCAGGAGAAACCGCGATGTCCGTTTCCTCTTACAACAGCCTCTGCCAATCATCCAACATGGGATTGATTTTGGCGGAGCCTGCCTGTCTTGCTGCGCTTTATCATTTTTCTACCGCTCATCAACGGGGAATGTCATGGAACGCTGGTATCTCGCCTGCCATAAAGCGGGTAAAGACAATGTCTTTAAAGCCCAAATGACGTTAGAACGCATGAATATCATGGCGTTCAGCCCTGTCATGCGTACATACCGTCCCCGTTCCGATCGTCCAGGCCAGCTCCGGCCGGTGATGGAGCAAATGTTTCCTGGGTACCTCTTCATCTTCTTTGATACCGAAATCCACCATTCATCGAAAATCGAACTCTGCCCTGGAATAAGTCATCTGGTACGTTTTGCCGGTGAAATCACCCCAATTCGAGATGCTGTTGTGGATGACGTAATGCAGTTACCTGTTTGCGTACAAGCCTTTTCCCGTAAGAACCCAGGCAAACGACGCTGGGATAAAGGGGCATCACCTCTTAATCAGCAACAGCGCCAACAAATACAGGCGTTGGTTGATACAAATGATGGCGACACCCGCAGCGCCCTATTCTTTGCCTTCATAGAAGCACTGCGCTAAACGCTCCCCCCGCTTTATTTGATTTCAGCATTTCTCTGTACAACCGGAGGATAGATGTCGAAGCAAGCCCTGAGTAAAACCATTGCCGTTGACTGGCAACCCGAAGATTTTGTTTTGCAAACATTCGCCCTTGAAGACGATGCCCGAAGTACTTGCCGAGCTGAAATTGACAGCGGAAAAAATTTCCTCCCTCAATATTTATCCCTGCTGAGTCGTTGCCGCTCACTGCGCCAAACGTCACGCCAGCAGCAAAGACATCCCTAATTAACACCCCCTTGGCTGCCCGGTACCCCGGGCGGTCTTTTTTATTGATTACGTGCTTACGTCTCTACGTAACCGAGGTGATATTTATGACACAACGAAAAAACTACTCATTGAATGCCAAACATAATCAGATGCTTAATGAGCAAGCGGTAAATTTGACGGGGATCCTCAGTCGTCCAGTGGCCTGTCGTGATGTGCTTGAGGCCATTTTGGACCTGACCTCAACACTGGATAATAACGCCCTGGCACAGCGAGTTCTTGATCGTGCCAATGAACCAAAGCGAGGTCGACGCCCCGGCCCGAGGAAAAACCGCCTATGAAATCATTCCTCCCCGTCGCTCTCGCTCCGGTGGTGTTGACTGGGTGTGCCCTTAATACCCACACACCGCCGACAGTACCGGCACAGCAGTTTGTCACGACGCTGATCCAAGAACAGCTCCCCCTTATCCATCAAGCACAGGCAGAACTCGCTAAAGCCAGCCGTGTACATCTTTCACCGGGCACGCCATTACCTTTACCTGCTTCATCAAAAGTCCTGCCGGCAAGAAATGCAACTGAGACACCTGCACTGGCGGGTCAGGCTGTTCCTACATTGCATGCTATTCGTTATCTCGGTGAACGTGTTGGGACGCCTGCGCTGGCGGGTGCAGGTAAATCCCAGACACTTCGCCAGGCTTTACGCCAGATAGCCCCGACAGGATGGCAGGTTACCTACTCACAAGAGCTTAATCCGGATGCTCGCGAATCATTACAGTGGGCTGGTAATGATCAATGGCCATTCGTTTTGGACGAAGTTTTGCAGCGACAGAACAAAGTGGCATTGCTCGATTGGCAAGCGAAACGGGTATCTGTTGCGGCCAAATCTGCCGCGTTTACACCTGGCGCGATTGCAGTATTGCCACAAATCAAAACGCCAGGTGCCACATCTACAGCGCCAGCTATTATCAATAAGCAAAATGGGGTTGTTCCTGGCCAAAACCCATTCAGTAAAAAAATACCGACACCGTCCCCTTCTGCAGTAGTTAAAACCACTGCGTTTGTGACCTTGCCTAAAACAGTTATTAAGCCAAAGGTATGGCGGATAGAAGCCGGTAGCACGCTGAAAGACACGCTGTTTAATTGGGCTGCAAGTGAAACGTGCGCGACTCCGGGAGTGGCTAATTGGACAGTGGCGTGGTTGACACAAGCCAACTATCGCATCGATGCTCCGCTGCAGTTTGAGGGGAGTTTCAGAGATGCACTGAATGGGCTATTCACGCTATACGGTACGGCAAAAGTGCCACTGTATGCGGGTATACGTAACGAACAATGCGTCATATCGGTGGATGATAAGGAGATCCACTGATGATTTACTGGCTGTTATCGATATTTATAGGTTTCCTGGTCTGGAGCAACATCACGCCCCATGACCAGACAGGCTCACAGCTGCAAGATAGCACGCTGAGCCAGCGTGCTATTCAAACCGTCCGTTACATCAATAACATCAATGACTGGCGCTATAACAACCCTTCGCAAAAAGACGGTGTGATCCCCGACAGCGCCTTCGGCTGGTCATCCCTACCTGAATTACACAACGTGCTGCAAGCTGACCGTGTATATGTCTACCAACCAGACCAACCGGGGCTGATGTCTGCGTTGTTAGCTCAGAGCCGGCATTCTGCCTTAGTTGGAAAGGTCGTCGGAAGACGTCTGATCGACAGTTTTGGCAATGACATGCAGATCAATGTACCGGACAGCATTGCTGACGGCAGCCTGGTGTACCTCAACTAATCTCTCCTCACCCCAAGGTTAAAAATGAAAAAACACCTCCCCTTAACCGGGCTGGCGGCGACATTGTGTTTGCTGCTTTCCGGCTGTGCGCCGCTTGAACGTATCGACAAGATCGACAACACGGTCTCACAGAACGAAAAAAAAGCCGACAACCATATACATGCGATAAAAAATGGCGCTGTGGTTCGTGACCTGACATCACAGTGGATAAATCCCTATCCATTAAATGCGCAGGCCGGGGGTAATGGATTGCTACCGCCCTGTGCCGTCGCCATCAACCGCCCCGGTAGCATTACGTTGGCAGAGGTCAGCGCCTTCATCAGTAAACGATGCCGCCTGCCTGTCGTCGTCACCCCGGATGCACAAGCCATGCTCGCCCCAACAGGAGGCGGGAAGACGGAACAACTCAGTGGCCCCGTTCCCGCACCAGACCCTAATGGGATGGTGCCATTGGCCGCGTTGGGCGGCTCACCCGTTCGCCCTGCACCGGCGATGACCAATGGTACTGCACTGAGGGGCGTGCTCTGGCAAGGGGAATTAGGCGGGTTGCTCGACAATGTCACCACGCGCCTGGGATTGTCATGGCGTTATGAGCAGGGCCGGATCGCCATTTTCTACCTCGACACCCGGACGTTCCCGGTCATGTTTATGGACAGCAAGGCAAGCTTTGGCTCCAAAACCGTGAGCGGTACAACCTCATCAATGGGGGCTACGGGCGACAGCAGCGGCGGTGGTCTCAGTGGCGACTCCAATACCTCCCAAGCGACAGAAATGGAAATCAAGTCCAGTCTGTACGAGGACGTCTCAAATACCATTAAATCAATGCTGACACCGGGTACCGGCCGTATGAATTTGTCCGCTGGCGTGCTAACCGTTACCGATACGCCGCGTGTCCTCGAACAGATCGGCCGTTATCTGGATGACCGTAACAATGAGCTCAATCGACAAGTTGTGCTCAACGTACAGGTCTACAGCGTAGAGAAGCGTACTCAGGATCAGTACGGCATTGATTGGAACGCCGTATTCAACAGCGGCAGCATCGGATTGTCCTTGACCAATGCGTTCAGTGGCGCCGCTTCCGATGCCCTGAATGGTGGAGTTTCTATCCTCGATGGTAAAGGAGCCGGCACAAAAGCCTTTATCAAAGCACTGTCCGAACAAGCTAACGTCAGCGTGATGACCGAAGCATCCAGCATGACCACTAACCTGTCCGCAGTACCCATTCAGGTTGCTCTGCAGCAGGATTATGCCTCCAACGTCACCACTGAGAATACGGCAAACGTAGGCTCATCAAGCAGTATCACCAAATCAACGATCACAACCGGCTTCAACATGACGGTGTTGCCTTTCCTGATACCCAAGTCGCCAAAAATGCAGCTGCAGTTTGCCATCAATATGTCGGATGACCCGACCATGCGCACGTTTACCAGCGAAAAAACGTCTGTCGAACTGATGAAAACTCGCCTCAAGACGTTTACCCAGCGCGTCATTATGCAGTCCGGGCAAACGCTGGTGCTGAGTGGTTACCAGTCACTCAATAACACCGCCAACCGGCAAGGTGTCGGCAGCTTCCGCTTCTTCGGGCTTGGTGGCGGTGCCAACGGTGAAAACAACAAAACCATGCTTGTCATTCTTATCACTCCTGTCATTTTGGGATAAGCCATGAAACAACAGACTACCTACACGTTGCAGAATGGGAAGGTTTGGCTTGTGGCAGGATTGCACTGGCAATATCTTCCGTTACGTGGGCGCCGTAGCATGCGAATGCGCGCTAAAGAGGCAAATGCCAGTCACTGGGCGGCGTTGTCTATCGGCGACGGACAAGCTCAAGGCACGTTACTGGGCACTGTCACTATCTCTGATAAATCCCCCCGGACAAAGGGGCAACATTCGTTGGCATCGATGGCGTTAGCTGTTATGCCGGTGCTACCAGAAGCCTGTTACGGTGTTTTCCCCCTCGCTGATGGCCAATATTGGTTTGTCGCTATCAGCGACGGCATGCTCTCCCCGTTCGGCGACATCGTAGGCGACGATGCAGCCATACGAACCGCAGTTTCAAATTTTCTACAGATAACCTCGGCACCAACAGCAGGTTGGACGGTGTACGCCCCACGTGGTTTTTTCCCGGATAAGGAAACCGAAGATAAGGCGCTCTCAGCACTGATCGACAACAAAATCGGTTTACGACGCGCCCGCCTGAGCAAAACCCATAACCCGCAGGTACTGTGGTTATGGGGCGTTGCAGTGGTGACCCTGGGCGTGGGATACGCCAGTTACTCGGTATGGCAAACGCAACAGGAAAATGCGCGTATTGCCGCCGCTCAGGCCGCATTGATGGCCAGACAACAATTGGAGCAACAGGCACCTGCAGACAATCTGAAACCCTGGGCAATGCAACCGAAATTCCCCTCGATGCTCAGTGCCTGCAGTAGCGTGTGGAAAGACGCGCAGATTTCCATTGCGGGATGGGTGTTCAACACGGCCACATGCGATGCACACGGCAAAATCATACTGCATTATACATTGCCGAATGGGGGAACCGTGGGTGACTTTGCCTTGCGGCTGCCGGTGCTCTACGGCTCAGATATTGAACCGGTATTTAACATTCCCGGCAGCGCTGATGATGCATCCTTTTCCTTAACCGTTCCGCTATCACTGCCGGAATCCCCTGAAGTTTTACTCCCGGGCAACCAACAGATTCAACATCTGACCAGCTATGCCCAGCGCATCAATGCCCGTCTGCGCCTCAGTGAAACAGATGCTGCCACCCAGTTAACACAGGGCGACATACAAAACCTGCCCTGGCGTACCTATAGCTTTACGTTCATTACCGACATACCGCCTGATCGGTTGTTTGCCCCTACGCGCTTCAATAGCCGTGGAATAAGGGCTTCCAGCATCACGACCACGCTCAAAAACAACCGTCTGGAATACACCATTGAGGGACTTCTGTATGCCAACCGTTAAATCCTGGGTAACACCCTGGGCGTTGTGCCTGGTGTTGACCGCACCCGGTGCATTCGCCGCGCCTGTCGCTGACATACCGGCGTCCCCACTTGCTACACCTTCGGCTGAACAATCGGTGAAGCCGCCAACATCAGCAGATATTCCACTGCCAACCACTTTCACCCGCAACGAGGCTGGACGGGCATTAAACCTGGGGCAACTCGAAGCCATACAGGCTGAGACGGTGCTGTATGAGGCTCAACTTGCCAGGGCCAAAGCCTTGAATGAGTTGCAAAAGAACGGTTATGACCGAGGACTGGATCAACCTTTCAATCCGGCGCCCCCTGCTCAGGACAACAAGAACGAAGTCAAGGGTGCAACTCAAGATGCCCCCCCGCCACAAATCGTTGAGATCACCGGGAACGGTAAGGGCTTTACCGCTGTGTTAGCCCTCAGTAATGGCAACCAGGTCACTGTGCAAGCAGGGAACCGCATTCCAGGTACGGAATACGTTGTTAAACGTATCAACCTCAATGAAGTGGTCGTCACCGGGAAAAACCAAACAATGGTGTCACTTTCCTTTGCGGGGTAGCGAACATGTTCGAAAAACGCGGTTCAACATACATCTATTTGGACCTGACAAAGTCTGAAGCCCCCACCCTGTACATCTCGGATGCTCACATCAGTCACTTGGCCGTTCAGTCTGAAATTGCTAACGCGCACAAGAAATACCCCAGGTTACACATCGAGCGTGTACAGCTCGATAAATTAAGAGAATTGCAGCAAAGTCAGGTAACAGACAATCCCGATGCTAACGATTACTCCGCTCAACAGGCCAAAATCATCGGTTTTTTTCGGGAGGCCAAGAAGAAAGGGGCCAGCGATATTCATCTGCTGATCGGGATGAACAATGTGACCGTGGTGCAATTTCGCGTGCACGGTGATCTCGAAACGGTGACCCAATTGGATCATGCCGAAGGGGTAACGCTAGCATCAACTATCGTGATGTCTATGTGTGACGTGGCCGAAAAGAGTTTTAACCCCAATCGTGCGCAAGATGGGCGGGTGCGCAAAGAGTTTCTGCAGGGGCTTAAGTTATTCGGCGCACGTTATGCCCATACGCCAGCAGAGTTTGGTTTGTATGTCGTAATGCGCATTTTACCTGATGAAGGCAAAGCCCCTCCCACACTGGACGAATTGGGTTTTTTACCGGAACAACAAACACTCATTCGCCGCATGCTGGCACGCCCCGAAGGCGTGATTATCCTGTCAGGCCCGACCGGCTCCGGGAAAAGTACCTCCCTGCGTACATTCAGCGAGATGTACCTGTCTTTTACAGGTCACCGTAAACGCTTGATGACGCTGGAAGATCCGCCAGAGGGGTTGATTCTAGGAGCAGTTCAGACCCCCATCATTGCCGATAAAAACGATCCGGATGCCGTTAGTCGTGCCTGGGTTAGGTCTATTTCTGCCGCGTTGCGCTTAGATCCTGATGCCATGGTCGTCGGCGAAATTCGTGATGCCAACTCAGTTAAATCTGCACTGACGGCGGCCAAGTCCGGCCACCTGGTGGAAACGACGCTGCATGCGAATGACGCTGTCGGCATTCTTGACCGCCTGACCGACACATTGGGTATCCCCATGGGCCAGGTGGCCGATCCTCAAGTCATGATCGGGCTAATTGCCCAACGACTGGTGCAATTGCTGTGCCCGCACTGCAAAAAAAGCTGGAGTGAGGTCTGTGACAAGCTGGAAGAAGAGAAGAAAGGGCTACTTGAGCGGTTTTGCGAGGTGGAGAAACTGGCCTTTCGTCATCCGGAGGGATGTGAGCACTGTTACAAGGGCGTTACCGGTCGGCGTGTTATTGCCGAAGTTATCCGCCCTGATGCCCGGTTTATGGAACTCTTTCGCCATGAGGGCAAGCTGACCGCACGCAGTTATTGGGTTAACGAATTGGGGGGTATTACCCGCGGCCAACATTTGCTGCGTTATCTCAATGCAGGGATGGTCGACCCGATTGATGCGGATTACATCAGTCCGCTGGACGAGGACAGTCTGACCTTGCTGCCGCCGGAGATAAAATCATGATTTCTCGCTTGCGCGAACGTCTGACGGCATTGCGGGGCAAAGTGCCGTCATCGGAAAAAATGAATGAAGGGTTAGGCCGTTGGCTGGCTCAAAAAACCTTTTCCACCGCCGACCGACTGACCCTCTACGAGGATTTGGCTTTCCTGCTCGACAATAACCTCAAGGTGGAAAAGGCCCTCCAGGCAATGATAGGAAGCTACGGAGGAAAACGCCCCCCGGTTGTTTATTGCCTGGAGGAAATGCTCAACGCCCTGCGCCAGGGAAAATCAGTCGACCAAGGGCTCTCATCCTGGATACCCCAGCAAGAAGCTGCAATTCTCAGCGGCGGTGTCCAGGACGGTAACCTGGCTGCTGCTTTATATCGAGCCATTACTGTTGTTCAGGGAATGTCGGATATGAAATCAGCGTTGGTTTCCACGCTGACTTACCCATTAATGCTACTGGCAACCACCTTTGCAATGATGAAAATGGTGACTGTCTATTTTTTGCCTCGGCTGGAGTCATTATCAGCTCGAGATCATTGGGTTGGCGCTTTGTGGTGGCTTAGCGCCATCTCCGAATTCTTTGTCAATCACGCCATTATCCTGTGTGTGTTCATCATTCTGTTCGTTGTTTTCGTGATCTGGTCGATGCCGAACCTCATAGGGAAAACACGGCAGCATGTTTTAGACCGTTTATTGCCCTGGAGCGTATATCGCGACGTTCTCGGTGTGGGGTTCCTTCTTAATTTCAGTGCATTGATGCGGGCACAGGTGAAAACCGAAGACGCCATCGAGATGCTGAGTCGCTATGCGCCGCCCTGGTTGTATGAGCGCTTAGCTGCCACTCAGCACCAGGTCAGACAAGGTAACCACCTCGGTCTGGCATTACGCAATGCCGGCTACGGTTTCCCTTCCCCACGTGCTATCGACAAGTTGGTCCTGCTGACCGATGGCGATAACGCTGAAATCATTATTGAGAACTTTGCTCGAGCCTGGCTTGTGCAAACTGTAGTCCGGATCAAGCGGACGGCGTCCTTACTTTCCAACCTCGCATTGGGCGCCAACGCTGGATACATGATCCTGATCGTCCTTGCTACACAAAACCTCAACGACCTCGTGGGCGCACATTAATGTGCCCATCTTTCTAAAAACCTAAAGGAAATAGTATGGAACAGACACAAACACCACTTCGTTCAGTGATCAACCGTGGTGCAATTACCCTGCTTGAAGCAGCTATTTATATCGTTATTGCTTTGGTAATACTGACGGTTGCCATTACCCAGGGAGGGGGGTTGTTTAACAAAAACGATGCCAGCACTGAGTACAACAATGCCGCAGAGTTGCTGACTAACAGTCGCAGTATGCTGAAAACCTCTGGCATCTATAACTTCGCAGCAGCTGATGCCATGACGGGGGCACTGATCCAGTTTGGTGGTGCGCCGGCAAACATGACTGTTGTGGGTACAAAGTCCTCCGGAACCGCCAAGCTTCAAAACTTGTGGGGTGGGGCTGTCACCGTGCAACCCGTTGCTACCGCTGGCGGTCAGAAGTCCTCCTTCTCACTGACCTACGCGGCGGTTCCACAGGAAGCGTGCATTACTCTGGCGACAAAGCTGAGTGCGGCGCCGAGTGTTGTGACCACCATGGTTAACGGCACGTCGACTAATGGTGCAATCGCGGCGAGCGCCGTTGGCGCACAGTGCACTGCAGATAAAGGCTCGGTGGGTCAAAACACCCTCACTTTCACAAGCAACACCTGATGCCCATCCCGCCGGTAACGTCTTGTTGCCGGCCTCCATCTGGAGTGCATTCTTATGTTGTTTTCTTTTCAACGTGCCTTGTCCTGTCTGGTGTTGGGCGGGGCGTTATTATTATCGCTGCCGGCACAGGCGTTCTGTTTTAATGAAGCCGGGGCACGCTATAAAGTCGACCCCCTATTACTGCGTTCGATGGCTACCGTCGAAAGCAGCCTAAACCCCCGAGCAGTCGGCATGAATCGCGATAAGAAGGGGCACGTCACCAGTCGCGATTTCGGGCTGATGCAAATCAATGATCGGCACATTCCTCAATTGCGTGCTCTTGGGCTTATTACGAGTGAACAAGACCTGCTGAACAATACGTGCCTCAATGTACAAATCGGAGCATGGATACTGGCGAAACACCTAAAGCAATGCGGCGTAAATTGGCAATGCCTCGGCTCCTACAATGCCGGGTTCGCTGACAACAATGGCCCGCGTCGCATGATTTACGCCCGTAAGATCTATGCCATGTACATGAAACTCAAGGGAGGTGCGGCCTGATGGCCATGTACCTTTTGAAGATCACTCTGCTGATCGGCTTCGCCAGTATCTTTCTCGTTATCCTCACACAACCGCTCGTTAATCAGGCCAAGCAATTTCTACTCGAACATCATGGGCCACCGCTCACTCAATTGCAGATACGTAGCGTCACGTTAACTTTCGTCGGCACCGGCACTGTTCTGATCGCAACAACAGCATTAACTGGCTTCCCGTGGTTAGGGGCCGTCAAAATCATTGGATTACTCGCATGGGGCATCCCAATGGTGTTACTAGACATGCGGAACTACTGGCTGCCACTACGGTATACCAATGGATTTTGGCTGACGGGCCTGCTGTTTACCTGTCTACCTGAGAACAGCCTCACCATAACAACTGCGCTTATTGGCAGTGGCAGCATGTTCATCTTCTTGTATGCCTTTCACTACGGTGCCAAACGCCTTCGGGGTGATGAAGGATTTGGCATGGGCGATGTGCATTTGATTGCTGCGCTGTGTGCCTGGCTTCCCTGGCAATTGGCCAGCCTGCTGAGCGGATGTGCATTCTTGCTGTTTATCGCCGGGGCGCTTCTGACAAATAAAAGCCCTCAGCCCTATGCTCCTTGGTTGTTCGCCTTATTGGCGGGACTTGCCGGGTGTTTCCCTCACTCAACCATATTGGGTGTTTTATGACTGATAACGTTACCCGCCCTCGCATCAATAGGGGGCTATCGTTGATCTCAATGGCCATCGTGCTGGGGATCGTGTTGATCGCTGCGCCGATCGGACTGGAAAGATATTCCAACTATGTGGAGGAACAAACCTGGGTCATAACAGCGACACACCTGAGCACCGTGAGCCAGGGCGCACGCCGATACGTCAAAGATAACTACGACACCCTACTGAATCAGGTTAAGGGCGGCGGTAATGTCACGGTAACCGGACAAATCCTGCGTGATAAAGGGTATCTGCCGACAGGTTTCTCTCTGACCAACAATAATACTCAGAACTATATCCTCGCGGTGACACGCAATCCTGCACAAACCGACAAACTGGTTGCGTTTGTTTTGACTGCAGGTGGCCAGGATATTGCGTTCAAAGGGCAGCGGTATATTGCGCAGAACACGTCTGGTCTTGGTGGGTATATCTATCCCGCCAATATTGCCAACGGTGCCGGCGGGGGCTGGGAAGTCAATCTGGCCAGCATGGGACTTAGCGGACAAAGCGGCCATCTGGCGGTTTATTTAACGTCAGAGGTATTGGCCGGCGGAGCGGAAGAAAGTGATCGCTTGTATCGCTTCCAGGTTAACGGTCGTCCCGATCTCAATAAGATGCATACTGCGATTGACATGGGCACCAACGACTTGAATAACGGGAATAATATCAATGCTAAAACGGGTAATTTTAGCGAAGATGTTAACGGGAAAAGATTAATTGCCCACGATAGTGTTTGGTCCAGCGGGTGGATCACCGCTAACGGAGATATCCGCAGTAATAGCGGTTGGCTCATTACCAAGCATGGCAAAGGCTGGCTCAACGAAGACCACGGCGGTGGGCTTTATATGGATGATAACGACTGGATTAAGTCGATTAACAATAAAGGCATTTATACCGGAGGCCAACTGAAAGGGGGGAGTGTTCGTGCCGATGGGCGCGCATCCGTGGGCGAATATCTACAACTGGATGGTACAGCTAATGAAGGATGGGGCTGTAGCCCTAACGGATTAGTGGGTCGCACTGGCGATGGCGCTCTGCTGTATTGTCAGAATGGGTTATGGCGAAGTACAGGAAAAGGCAACGGTGCCTATCAACAACTGGGGTACCACATAGGAAATTATTCAGGGTCTAATCCTGGGACTTCAACAATGTCGGTGAGTGCCCTCGGGGGACAATCCACCAAGAACTGGGGCGTTAATGATGGTTCTTGTGATAACACTTACGCTTTGACCGCATTCGTAAACGGTTTAAATGTCGCGACGAGTATAAATAACAATCCGCAATGGGCCAAAAACACCACGATCAACTTCACCGTACCGGCGGGCGCTACATTCAACATTGTTTCCGATCCGTTACCTGACCGTGGATGTAGCCCCGGGTCGTTCAACGTATTGAGTTACCAATAAATCGCGTTACCCCACCTTTCCGTAGGACAC
>NZ_JARVZZ010000002.1 GCF_029846115.1 Serratia marcescens | reverse complement strand
CTACCGGCGTTGGCGTACAACTGTCTAACCGCAATGGTATAGTTGCGACCAATAGAAATGTGTCTCTCGGTGTGGTCGGTACCAGTCCTGTCAGCCTGGGGCTGACGGCTTCCTATGCACGAACCACGGGCCAGGTTGTGGCAGGTAATGTACAGTCGATCATTGGAGTGACCTTCGTTTACGAGTAGTGCAATCTGTTCCACGGTCGATGAATTATCTAAATACGTCTTTACTGTTTCCATCATGCATTACCCGTGTAATCCGATGGGTTTGCGTGATGGTCATTAGTGCCTGTTATTACCTGGACATTACAATCGTGAAAAAATATAAAAAAAAGATAGACGTTGTAGTTATGGATCCGGTGATGCTTCATCAAGAAAGTATGGTTCACGTTTTGAGAGAGAGCCTGGCTAACAGAGTCAACATAACTGATGCTGTCTCTAGCCTTTCCGAGATGATTCGCCTGATTGTGCAGAAAGGCCCTGCCGATATCTATATAATGGAAGCCTATGGCCCGACTGAAAATTATAAAAGCTGGAATGACTTTACACATTTTATGGCCACGCATTACCCGTCCGTCACCTGCCTGGTTTGGTCTTCAAAACCAACTATATTTTTAAGAAAACTCAACGCTTTTGAGGGGAGGCAATCATGTTGGCAGATCCCCAAGAAAATAGGCATTGATTCATTTTTACGCTTTTTTACGCGAATTTTAGATGGCGAGATGCCTTCACTCAGCACTCGCACTTGCATGGGTCCTCCGATGTCTAACCTCACACTCAGTGAAATCGTCATCATTACCGGTATTATAGAGGGACACAGCATCAAGAGCCTGGCCAGAAAATATGATGTTGCATATAAAACAGTTAGCACTCACAAGCGAAATGCCATGATCAAGATGCGAATATCATCGACCGCACAGTTACGCAGTCTTTTCATGGATGGGTACATTTTGCGGGGTGATAAGGCTCGATGCCTTCCAATTGAAACAAACGCCAATCAACCCTTTTTATTATAAGCAAGGTAGGATGATGACAGCGGTTGTTTAGAATCCCCCCATCAGAAGGTGAAGGAGAGCATGAAAGGCACTGTTGCGAAGTTCGCTATGAGGTAGCCTGTTGATTTTTGAAAGGCATTATATTTCAAAGGCTCTGCTCACCAGGCGCATCTCGCCCAGAGGATCACCATAATAAAATGCTGAAGCCGGGCCTTTGCGCAGTGCCCGCATCACTTCAATCCCCTTTATCGTGGCGTAAGCCGTTTTCATGGATTTAAATCCCAGCGTGGCGCCGATTATTCTTTTCAGTTTGCCGTGATCGCATTCAATGACGTTATTCCGGTACTTAATCTGCCGGTGTTCTACGTCAGGCGGGCATCGACCTTCGCGTTTGAGCAGGACCAGCGCACGGCCATAGGTGGGCGCTTTATCCGTGTTGATAAATCTCGGGATCTGCCACTTTTTGACGTTGTTGAGGATTTTCCCCAGGAACCGATATGCCGCTTTGCTGTTACGACGTGGGGAGAGATAAAAATCGACGGTGCGCCCCCTGTTGTCGACGGCACGATACAGATAAGCCCACTGGCCATTCGCCTTCACGTACGTTTCGTCAATGTGCCATGGGTTCAGATCGGAAGGGTTACGCCAGTACCAGCGCAGTCGTTTCTCTATTTCAGGAGCATAACGCTGAACCCAGTGTAAGCATCCCGGTAAAACGGACCATTCACTTTTAGAGATCTTCCGACATACTGATTATGTCCCCTGAGGAGAGCGTCATGCGTAAAGCCCGATTCACCGAGCACCAGATTATTACCGTTCTGAAGTCTGTCGAAGCTGGACGTACCGTTAAGGATGTTTGCCGCGAAGCGGGAATATCCGAAGCTTCCTATTACAACTGGAAAGCAAAGTATGGCGGGATGGAAGCTTCTGATATCAAAAAGATGAAGGATCTGGAGGACGAAAACCGGCGGCTAAAACAGATGTTTGCTGATCTCAGCCTTGAATGTCGGGCCCTGAAAGACGTTATCGAAACAAAGCTTTAAAGCCAGCGATAAAGCGGGAGCTCGTCAGTTATCTGGCGGCACAATTTGCCATGAGTATCCGCCAGGCATGCAGGACATTATCGCTGAGCAGGACGGTCTATTTTTATCAGCCCGATACCCGGCCTGATGAACCGGTGATCCTGGCTTTGACTGAACTGGCAGAACTGGCAGAACGTTATCCACGATACGGTTTTAAGAAGCTGTTCCAACTACTGCGCAGACAGGGCAACACCTGGAATCATAAACGTGTTCACCGGATTTATTGCCTGCTGAAACTGAATTTTCGTCGCAAAGGAAAGCAACGTCTGCCAGTGCGTAATCCGGCCTCGCTGGCCACACCGGGATCGCTGCAGAGCTGGTCCATTGATTTTATGCACGATGCGCTGGTCTGCGGCAGGCGCTTCCGGACCTTCAACGTGGTAGATGATTTTAACCGTGAAGCACTGGCGATAGAAATCGGCCTGAATATCCCTGCTCAGCGAGTCGTCCAGGGGCTGGACAGGATCGTGGCAAACCGTGGTTACCCGCTGAAGATGCGGATGGACAACGGGCCCGAACTGGTCTCACTGGTGCTGGCCCAATGGGCCGAAGAACATGGTGTGCAGCTCGAATTTATCAAGCCGGGTAAGCCTACACAAAATGCTTTTATCGAACGGTTCAACCGAACATACCGGACAGAAATTCTGGATTTTTATCTGTTCAGAACACTGAATGAAGCGCGGGAAATTACAGAGCGCTGGCTGAAGGAATATAACAACGAGCGGCCTCATGAATCCCTGAACAACCTGACGCCGGAAGAGTACCGGCTGATGGCTGAAACAACGGATATCTCAAAAAGTTCATGGAACTAAAGCCGGGATGCTTACATTACGACCACCGCACACAGCAGCACAAACGCCAGAAAATCAGCCAGGAGGAAATGCTGCAGCGCTACGTCAACCATATTCCGGCGCGGCATTTTAAGATGGTGCGCTATTACGGTTTTCTGTCCAACTGCAAACGGGGTTCGCTTCTGCCGAAAGTCTATAACGCGTTAGCGATGACGGTACGGGAAAAGCCGAAACGGCCCGGGTTCGCGGTGCTGATGAAGGGCTTCCTGGGCACTGATCCGTACCAGTGCATCCTCTGCCAGGGCCGGTTGCGTTTTGCCGGTGCGGTGGGGGGGGAGCACACCACCAAACTGCTTTCTGACAGGCTGTTATCAAATTAAATGCTGTATATGATTCATTTGTTGATGAAGGATCCGTACTACCAGAATATCCGTGTGCTCTATTTTATAGAAAATAGAGTGTTTTTGAAATTCGATCCGCATGACATCAGGGATAGTAGGGTAAACTCTTCCCAAACTTGGCATATCTGCGACTGAATTCAAAAATACCTCCAGTGTTTCGGTGTAAGCATCAGCTTGCCTTTCTCCAAAACGTTGGAAGGTATAATCATAAATGCTGGAAAAATCCTCAACTGCGAGCTTTGTGAGTTTATACACGAAGTTTTTGCTTCCTCTGGGCTGCAATATCCTTTAATGATAAAGGGCTTACCCCACTATCCAACCCAGCAGTAACAGCTTGCCTTACAGCCTCATCATGGGTTTCTTGTTGCTCCAACAGCCGTAATGCTGAACGCATAACTTCGCTCGTTGATCCATAACGACCGCTGTTGACCAATTGGTTAATAAAAACCTCAAGTTGTTCCCCGAGGGTAACACTGGTTGTTCTCGCCATAACTTGGCTCTCCTGTGTTATATATCAACACAACTGTAAGCTAAATGATTGTGCCCGTCAAATAGCATTTATCGCTGGGATTTTTGCGCGTTAGCGCATGGAGGCGACAGCTGAGCGGCAAGAGAACGCCATACGGTTGGGTTGAAGCGGATAACAACCTCGCCGAGAATGCCCTGCGGATGGTTAGCCTGGGCCGTAAAAACTTCCTGTTCTTCGGTTCCGATCACGGTGGCGAGCGCGGAGCGCTGTTGTACAGTCTGATCGGCACATGCCGGTTGAATAGCATAGATCCTGAGCGCTATCTGCGACACATATTAAATGTGATCGCTGACTGGCCGGTAAACCGAGTTGCCGATCTCCTGCCGTGGCGAATAGCTCTACCCACAGATTAACTTACCCGACCGTTGTCAATATGGCCTTCGCTGCACGCTTACATATCTTCGATGTAAGCGCACCATCTACAACGTCTGGATAAACTGGCTCATCCCGGCAACGATCATGTCCACTATTTTTTCGGATAATGGACACAGAACATGAATGATCGGGCATGGATACACGAAGCATTGCATCTTCGCTTCGATAGAAAAGTGGTTTCAAAACAAATAAGTAAACGAGTCAATATCCCCAGAACCACCTTACAGAGCCTTTTTCGTCGATTTACCCACTCTGGTCTGAGCTGGCCTGTGCCCGCTCACATATCACCAGTGCAGCTTGAGCAACTTCTCTACCCCGGAAAAAGCCCGCAATATAAAGGAGTTCCTCCTAGGGAAATGCAGGAAAAACGCCGGCGGCCGAATTTTACTCCTGAGTTCAAACGGCATCTCGTGGCATTGTCGATGCAACCCGATGCTAATGTCGCGCGTATCGCCCTGGAACACGGCGTTAATGACAACTTGTTGTTTAACTGGCGCCATCAGCATAAAAAGGGAAAACTGTTCTGCGTAGATAGCCTCAGCGCGGAACTGCTACCGGTGAGTATCGTATCCCCTTCCGTAGCATCTGAGCCCCTGACAACGTCGTTACCCGATGATACGCTCCGTTGCGAAGTGGCGTTACCTGGCGGCACGGTAAAACTGCACGGCGCTGTAACGCCAGCGTTGTTACGAGTGTTACTCAGTGAGCTGAAAGGTGGTGTCCGATGATAACACCGCCAGCCGGCATCAGGACCTGGATCGTTGCTGGTATCACCGACATGAGAAACGGCTTCAACGGCCTGGTCTCTCGTGTTCAGTATGTCCTCAACGACGATCCGTTCTGCGGGCCCCTGTTCATCTTCCGGGGACGTCGCGGCGATATGGTAAAGCTGCTGTGGTCCGATGACGACGGGCTCTACCTGTTCACCAAACGTCTGGAGCGTGGCCGCTTCATCTGGCCGATGACCCGCGAAGGCAAAATCCACCTGACGCCAGCACAGTTATCCATGTTGCTGGAGGGCATTAACTGGAAACATCCGCAAAGAACAGAACGTTCTGGACTTCGGATATAACCCGTTCATAACATGGGTAAATGGATAACTTACTCCCCGTTGGTAACACCGACGATATCGAACAGCTTAAGGCCCTGCTGGTTGCACAGCAGGTGCTTATACAGCGCCTGTCTGGTGAGATAACCGGATATGGCCGGGAGATCGATGCGCTTCGGGGGCTGGTCGCCAAACTACAGAGAATGTTGTTCGGGCGAAGCAGTGAGAAAAACCGCGAGAAAATCGAAAAGAAGATCGCGCAGGCAGAAAAACGGATAACCGAACTTCAGGATAAACTCGGTACCGTGCAGTCGCAACTGACCTCAATGGTCGGTGATACGGGACAGGAGAACGTGGTCACTCCGGGTCGTAAACCCCTACCGGCAACACTTCCCCGCGAACGTAAGATTATCCAGCCACAGGAAACCGAGTGCCCGGCCTGCAGCGGCAGGTTGAAGCCACTGGGCGAAAGTCTCTCCGAACAGCTGGATATCATTAACACAGCCTTCAGGGTTATCGAAACGATCCGACCAAAACTGGCCTGCAGCCGGTGTGACTGTATCCATCACGCTATCTCGCCGTCTGACTTGATGTGCCGTAAATCCACGTCTGAATAATGGGACTTACGGCAGGGTTTTCCTACGGATAATTCCGATACATCACCAGAAAAATGTCCGTCATTTTATTACTCAACCACCTGATCTTTTGGCTCGTAGCTAAAGACCGCCTCTGTCGATTGTTTCACGTTGATACCTTTAGGAAGTTCAATTTTAACGATAGGCAAAAATTTACCTGTGGCATTTTTATAGCTACGCTGATCCTTCTGTGCGTTACCTAATCCCCCGTTATTCAGGTAAAACAGCGCTTCAACAGGCATGCTCTTTGGATTATTTTCATCCCAAGGCTTAACGATAATTTCGTTATAATTTAATCCATTCCCATGAAACGGCATCGCAAGTAACGTTTGATAAAATGCATCTGCCGGATTTTTTGCCGTAGGTCTGACATCAAATGCACAGACTCCCCAAGCTGTCTTTCTGACAATGGATTTATTTAACTGATGAGCAGTAAATACCCCAAAATCTTGACACGACTGTCCTTTCACTGGAGAAGGCGGTGCACCGCAGTAATTGCCCTGCCGCCCCCAGGTATTTGCATCAAGGGCATAAGAACATAATACCGAATACTGTTCATCTTCTGCTGGTGTCATTTTCCCTGGAAAAAGAATAAAACCATTAACACTGGAAAATGTATTATTGAACTTAGAGTCCTTACGTAAGTAAGAAAATGATACACCATTGCTTTTTATTGACAATGGATTGATCTTCCAGAAATCAAACCCGGGTCTAGTTCCCCTCAGTAACACGCCAGAACAAAGAAATGCCGGAGATTTCTCATCTCCACAATCTTTGGTCGTATTGTTGTACTGTGCGGTCAGTATTTCCGCAATATCATCTTTTTTATCGGTATTAACTTCAGAGTCTGTTGCAGCAAATACATCTGCTGAAAGGAGCACTATACCAAGAAGTGAAATAACGGCAATCTGTTTCATAACGCCTCACTTAAAATTAATCGTTCATTGAAGTATCACGCTTACATGAAATTAGATGAATGTATTTTCACCTGAATATCGGTTTGTATGTTTTCACCGTTTTTTTTATATCACAACTATCAAAAGAGATAGTTGTCAACGTCTTATGACGCACTAGTCTTGTAAACAATAAACCTTCACCAATTAAATGAAATGGAATAAGCACTATGGCTGCTGTTGATTTATATAATTTTTATTCTGAGTTTTCAGTGGAGAGTTTTGATGATATCCACAAGCTTCTTCAATCGGTGAAGTCCGCCATAGAGGTTGAGTGGTATTATCTTGTTTACTCAGCTACTAAAAGCAATATAAAAGAGCCAGTTATCATTACAAACTATGATGAATCATTTTTAACAGAACAGGGAGAAAAACAGTGTATCAGCCAGAACCCCATCGTGGAGTACTGTTTGCAAAATATCATCCCATTGGTGTGGAGTGAAAACACCGCTGAGACAACATCGACTTTCTTCCATGATCTTAAAAGATATGGAATTCGCCATGGTGTATCTTTCCCATTGCATGGGATAAATAATGAATTTGGGATCCTGACACTGTCATTTCATTGCCAAATTAACGATTACACAAATAAAATAAACAAACATATCAGTAATTTAATGGCGTTGAGAGATGTGATTTTACATTACCTTCACATTCTAAAATGTAAAAACACAACCATTAAACTAAGCACCCGAGAAAAAGAGATATGCTCTTGGTATTTGATTGGTAAAACAACATGGGAAATATCTAAAATTATCAACTGCTCAGAGTCAAACGTTAACTTCCACTTTAAAAATATGCGTCGGAAATTCAATGTAAACTCAAGAAGCGCAGCCATCATCAAAGCGATACAGTCCGGTCAACTCACATTATAGATACTATCTATTCCGATAGTTGCCATCCGAATGAATAAGTGTGAAATTTAAAATGAAATCATGGTGAGAATACACTAGTTAGAATTTAATGAGTAAACAACACATCAATTTAAATATACGTAAAGTGAGGGTACTATGACGTGCAAAAAAAATTTTCACTCCTAGGTCTGGCATTCTTTTCAGCACATGTATTAGCCACTCCAGAATCCGTAGTAAGTAAAGGTGCGGGCGATAACATCGCGAAAATACTGACCGCACAGTACAACAATACGACCAAAGATTGTGGAAATGAAGCATCCCCAGCATTCCTCTGCTCAGGTATTATGCTCAGGGGAACAACGCACTCCACTGACTACAAATTCTGGCAGCCAAGTCCGTTATCAATAAAAAATGGTGGTGTGTCTTTTTCATATCTGAGAAAAGATGCAAAATTCAAACGCCTGGCTTATGGTTATAAGAATGGATTTATTATTCACCCCTCAGTACAAATACCTGATGGTAGGGTTGACTTTCCCGTACTGTGCGCATTTCCTGTAGACAGTTACACAAATGAACGTTCTGAGCATGGTTGTGGGGAAAATGTTCGTCGAGGAGGAGGGAAAGGAAAACCTTGTGATGAACAAGGTGTGACGACAGCGGATGACTGGATTAAAAACTACAGAAAAGAAGGGGGCCAGGACTTTTATCAGTGTGGATATAACGTAACTCTTAATACCGACAAGCCTGCAGTTAATTTCTTCCAGATGCTGGAAAGTATAAAAAAGATCCCTCATGCACCGAATATTCCTCCTAAACAGAATGAAATCAGGATTTCAACATGGAGTGAAACTGAACCATCCAAACTACCAATAGAGGCGCTCTTTTACTCTGAAAACTCTGGGTTAGCTGATGCGCAGAAGGACCAGCGCGATTATGAACGTGCAACGGGTCATTTCATTCCTATTGTCAAAATACTATTACCAAGAACTCTGAATGAGAATGCACTATTTAAATATAACCCCAAGGATCAGGTTGTTCTGGCATAGCAAAGCTCCATTATTTAAAAGTACACGCTAGAAATGCAATAAACCTATTATGTTAATATCTAATTTAGTAAATAACAAATCCAGAATATTCTAATAAGCCGTGAATATTCCGTTCATGGTTAGGAGATTCAATCGACCTTTTTTGAATTTCCTAATCATGGACGGTGGCGAGGAAGGGTCTTATCGGATGAGGCTTGTCGCACGATAAGGCGTAAAAATGCCATTTTAGCTGTATTTTTAATCTAAAACCCACTTTTCAGGCGCACTTATCCAACATCGGAGTCTGAAGCCATCGTTTTTTCGCCATCCGCTGCAGCCTGTCAGAGAGCAGTTTGGTGGCGTGTTCACCCGCCACGGCACCGGCAAAACGCAACCGGCCCTTGCACAGGATGCACTGGTACGGATCGGTGCCCAGGAAGCCTTTCATCAGCACCGCGAACCCGGGACGTTTCGGTTTTTCCCGTACCGTCATCGCCAGCGCGTCGTAAACCTTCGGCAGCAGTGTGCCCCGTTTGCGATTGGCCAGAAAACCGTAGTACCGCACCATTTTAAAATGCCGCGCCGGTATATGGCTGACGTAACGCTGCAACATCTCCTCCTGGCTGATATTCTGGCGTTTGTGCTGCTGCGTGCGGTGATCGTAATACTGATGGACCACGGCGCCGCCACGGTAATGCCGGAGCTGAGAGGCTGCCACCGGCGGGCGCTTCAGATAACGGCCGAGGTATTTCACGCTGCGCCAGGCGCCGCGGGTCTTTTTGGCAAAATGCACTTTCCAGGCGCGGCGATATTGGGCATGCAGATAACGGTGCCACCGCTCTTTATTACGGATATGGCCGAGACCCGGCAGGCCGCCGGGGTTGATTTGCGCGTAGTTGTCGCGCAGCAGATAAACCACGGCGTTGCGCCAGATTTGCTCTACCTCTTTCTTTTTAAAGAACAACTGCCGCCAGGTGTTGTGGTTGATGTCGAGGCCGCCGCGGGTGACGGAGACGTGGATATGCGGGTGCTGATTGAGCTGCCGGCCGTAGGTATGGAGCGCACAGAAGATACCGACTTCGATCCCCTGTTGGCGCGCCCAGCGGAGCATGGCGCGGGTGGCGCAGCAGAACAGGTCATTGAGCAGGGGCCAGTTGTTGTTGAAGAACGGCCACAGCAGGTGCGGCATGGTAAACGTAATGTGCTGCCAGTCGCAGTCGGGCAGGATGTGCTGCTGTTCGGCGATCCACTGCTCGGTGGCCTTGAGGCCACAACTGCTGCAGGCCTTGGACTTGCAGCTCTGGCAGAAAAAGCGGGAATGGGTGCAGTCCGGTGAGGCGCAGCAGTAACGGCGCACGCCCATAGTGCAGGTGCCGCAGGCGAGCATGCGTTCGACGGCGAGTTTGGTCCAGTCGCTGAGGGAGTCGCCGTGTTTGTCGAGATAGCGGCTCCAGCCATCGTCATGCTGGAACAGCAGCTTTGCGGGTCTGGGAATATACATGGTGCAGAGTCTACAGGGCGGCAGGGTACAGGAAAAGGGCGTCGGCGCGAGCCGGCTCACGACGCAGGCGTGCTCATTTTATGTCGGTGTCAGCGCGAAGGTGGGGGATGCGCCACCGTGTGAGCCGCCGGGCCGTCAGGCGGCATCGGTGTTGATGTGAGGCTGGGGCTTACAGACGGTTGAGGCAGCAATGCTGCCGTGCTCGTCCCGCAGGGGCGCTACGTTCTACCCGCAATAATCACCGTCCAGATACTGGGTGTTAATTCACATATGGAGTTTGATCTTCACAACCCCAAGGTTATTGCCGCGATTATCTGCACGTTGGTTAGCTTCAGGTTTGGGCTGGTTTGGGTTGTTATCAGCGGGGTCGGCTCGCTGGTTCTGTTAAACACCTTTATGTAACTGCAGAGAGATATAGTGTAATGACTGTTATCAATACAAAAAATGCCCCTGCGGCGATTGGCCCCTACGTTCAGGGCGTGAACATGGGAAACATGGTTATAACCTCCGGGCAGTTACCGGTTGATCCGCTTACCGGCATGATGTCAGCCGCGATAGAAGTTCAGACATTTCAATCCCTGGAGAATGTCAGAGCCATAGTGGAAGCTGCCGGACTGACTGTTGCGAACATCATGAAAATCACGGTATTTGTGAAAGACATGAATGATTTTTCCGCTGTGAACGTTGTTTATGAAGCTTTCTTTACGAAGTACGGAGCACCTTTTCCAGCACGCTCCTGTGTCGAAGTCGCGCGGTTACCCAAGGATGCAAAAATAGAAATTGAGGCGATCGCTGTAGTGTAATAACTGGCTGACAGCAGCCCTGTGGGCTGCTGTCAGCATACTTTAGATTTATAATTCATTGATAAACAAGTAAATGGCCATTTAAATTGACTGCTTAACAGCGTTTACTGTTCCGTTACTCCCCAAACCCCGACTTGCAGCTCTGGCAGAAGAAACGGGCATGGGTGCAATCCGGTGAGGCGCAGCAGTAACGGCGCACGCCCATGGCGCAGGTGCCGCAGGCGAGCATGCGCTCGACGGAGAGTTTGGTCCAGTCGCTGAGGGTGTCGCCGTGTTTATCCAGGTACTGGCTCCAGCCATCGTCATGCTGGAACAGGAGCTTTGCCGGTCGGGGAATATACATGGTGCAGAGTCTACAGGGCGGCAGGGAACAGGAAAAGGGCGTCGGCGCCAGCCGGCTCACGACGCAGGCGTGCTCATTTTATGTCGGTGTCAGCGCGGCGGTGGGGATGCGCCACCGTGTGAGCCGCCGGGCGGTCAGGCAGCACCGGCGTTGATGTGAGGCTGGGTCTTAAAGACGGTTGAGGCTGCAAAGCAGCCGTGCTCGCACCGCAGGGGCGCTACGTTCTGCGGGTGTCAACGCGGCGGGGGCATGGGCCACCTCGCGGCCGGTCGGGCTGTCAGACGACGCCGGGGTTAGAGGTGAGGCTGGATCTTAAAGACGGTTGAGGCAGCTGAGCTGCCGTGCTCGCCCCGTAGGGGCGCTACGTTCACACGCACCGTAGCGTGAGACGAAAGACGCGTTTGAGCATCAGTACGGTGGAAATAGCTAATGCAGAATAACGTTGTGGGCGCCCTCGTGAAGAAGTTTTTGGGTCGTCGTACCAGGCCTGGATGGCCGACTCATCAAGCCAGAATGTCAGCGAACCACGGTTGACGAGAGCCTTGTTGTAGGCCGGCCAGTTAGCGATCTTGAACTTTTGCTTTGCCACGGGATACCGCTACAGATTCAGGAATGTGGTGATCTGCTCCTGATTGCAGTCAGAAGTTCGATTTATTCAACAAAGCCTCTGTCGCTCTCAAAAGATACGATCCAATCTCCTAACCATCAAGAAACCTCAATGTTTGTTTGATAATTCCCCTGGTGAGTTTAGCAGTAAAACGTGGGCTACGTTTTTAAAACGAACTCTAAATCTTAAAAAATAAAAATAAATACTTTAATGTCTGTATATTTACATCACAACACAAATAATGTTCGGTAAAATATTGTGATGTAAAATCAATAAGTTGTAGAATCAACAGGAACTTGTTGTGTAATACAGTGAATATTCCCCCCCCCTAAAAGTATTTCTAATGAATCGACTCCCGTGACAGTGTAATAAGGATATAAATCACAAAGAATTTCTTTTATTAAGTCGTCAAGTTCACAATCCAATAGCGGATAAATTATGCTTTTATTTGTTATTAAGTAATTAGTATAGGATGCTGCTAATTGTTCGCCAGGATATCTTTTAACCCCTTTAGCCCCATAATACTCAGAATGATAGTCATTAGGAATGAATTTTTTTCTAGGTAGTGGTAATTTATGTACTATTATATTTCGTCCTTTCGCGTCTCGTTGGGATGATAATGCTTCAAGTGCCAATTTTGATCTTTCATATTGTGGATTATTCTCATCATCGGTCCACGCAAGAACAACTTCACCTGGTTTAACAATATGCATAATGTTATCAATATGACCATTGGTTTCATCATTATATAACCCATAAGGCAACCAAATTACAGTTTCAACATTAAGATAATTCTTTAAGTGTTCTGATATCTCATTCTTTTCTAACAAAGGATTCCTTCCTTCATTAAGTAGACACTCCTCAGTTGTGTAAAGTGTACCATCCCCATCTACATGAAATGCCCCCCCCTCAAGAACAATGGGGGCTCTATAATAGTAATTTCGTAATTGAATACATATAGCACTTGCTATTTTATCATCGTTTTCCCAAGGTGAATACAACCCATTCACTACCCCTCCCCAAGCGTTAAATATCCAATCAATCCCTCGGCGCTCACCCTTATCATTAACTACAAAGGTAGGGCCGATATCACGCATCCATATGTCATCATATTCCATAATGATGATTTCAACTTCTGGCCCAAGCATTTCCCGAGCCTCTTTAAAACAACGCTCACTCACGATCATTATCACAGGTGTGGTTTTAATTATAACTTGAGCCACTTTGCTAAAGGCAATTTTTGCTGGTATGCCATTATCACGCCAATTATCCCTTCTTTCTGGCCAAGCCATTATAATTGCTGCATGGGGTTCATTTTCTGCTGGCATCTTGAATCCATCTTTTTTTGGCGTGTTTAATCGAAAACTCATTCAATCACCTATTTTTAATTACCTTAATAAGATTAAAGTGCATTAAATCCACACTATGAAAGCAACTTACTATATTTGCTGAGTTTTTTTTCAGTTTCTTCCGGATTATTCATAATCATTAACGTGACTTCCTTTTGCCACCCACATATCGCACTTTCCCCTGTATTAGTAAAACCTATCTTCTCAAAAAATCTTGCCATAGACTGTATACTTACTGAAATACCTGATCTGTATCCGTTTTCCTTAAGGTAGTTAAAAGAACTGACTATCAGGCTCATGACAATCTTTTTGTTTCCTCTAAAATTAGGATTTACAATACATTCTGAGAACTCAATGGTATTATCTCTATCGATGTTATATGCATCGAGATTGACAAACTTTTCTAGAAAGAATCCATGCTTGCTAGGTTTTATAAGTCTAACAACCCCAACAACCTCTTCACTTAAGCTTTTGCAAACCAAATAGTCAGTATGGCTATCAAACTCATCTCTAATTTGTTCAACTTTTGTGAATGGATAGTAGTTATTCCATTCACACATGTACTTGAATCTGAAATTCTTTGCTTCTTCAACTTGATCTTGCGTAGTAGCTAAGCGTGTAGTTAACATTTATTATTTTATCTCCTATTTTTAGTTGCTCTCTTTTGGACCGTTACGGTAAAAATCTTTCAGGAAAGATATAACTTTCCGCGGGGGAGATATATCCCCTGATGCTATCAATTTATTATTTTCGCTCCATGCATTAGACCAACTAGTCCCGGGCCTCGTATGATGTATTGCATGTAGGTTTGCATGAAGAATGATGAATGACAGCATTCTTGGTAATTTAAGGTCTGTAGTATCTTCATTCATAATACTTGAAGTTTTATTATGGAATGAATAATTATCGCTACAATAATAATGCTGGGAATGCCCAATAAAATACTCCACAACTAAAAAAACTATAATTGGAAATCCAATCAAACACAGGAATAATTTATAGTAAAATATTAAAAACAAAATAATAGCAATTGTAAAGGCGATGTTTATTGCTTTTGATAATTTGTTTTTTTCTCTCTCGATATCATTTACAAATATCCCTGATGAATTGAATATCATAGAATTCTTATACGAATTATATGGGGTTCTAATTAGATTGACAATAAATGAACTGCTATTTTTTTTGCTTTTAAATAAAAGCCTTTCTGGATCATTAAATTTGTTCAATTTACTGTGATGTTTAAGGTGAAACCCTCGGTACGCATAAAAACTTGAGTTGAACATGGCTCCGAAAACATGTCCGAGAAATATATTAACTCTTCTGTTCTTAACAAGGCGATAGTGCACTGTCTGGTGAAATGCTTCGAAAAAACCCACAAAAAAAAATGCTTGTAATAGTATAAAAGGAGGGAGTACCCACCAAGGTGATAGAGCGATAACTAAGCAATTGGTTATAAATATGCAGAAATGAAATGCCAAACTAATTTCTCTTGAATAACTTTTAATTTTCGCATGCATAGAACTCTCCTTGCATTTTTATTGAAAAATAGAAATGCACGATTAATATATTTATTAAACTTTGGGAAATGATAATATTCAATAGAATATGCCGAGTGATGTCTATTACTAATTTATGACTACTTTGGCCTTCCTTTAATATACTGAATTACTTTTCTTTACCTAAATATTTCTTCTCCTCAAATAAGCCAAGTTTTTTAGTTGAACGAAAATTATGTTTCATAAGAAACGCTAATCAATATACCATGCTAAATTAAATAATAGCTAAACGGGACTTTATTTCCACAAAGAAATGCGGGATTAAGGGTTCTGTCGCATTAAGGCGTCGTCGGGTAAGCGCAGCCCGTATCCGTACTCCACCCGGTGGCTGGATGAATTTGACGATCCGGAGCTGGCAGGCAAACTCTACAGCAGCGCTTTCCCGCTGGTAGACGTTACGGTCATTCCGGATGGGGTTGCACGCCGGAACCGCCGAAATTTCCGTGACCCCAGAATTTTGGCGTTCGGCGGTCTGTACGTAAGACCGTCGTCAACCGGACAGCAAAGAATTAGCCGTTTGGAGCGAAAAATCACTGTTCGCAACGTATCACATAGCTGGTACGGATAAATTCTCACTCACGGCACCATAAACGTACACGTCAGCACATGCCAAACATGCTTCAAAAATCGACTAATTCGCTGTGCCGGAAATTTCGGCGGTTCCGGCACAGAACCCCTATTAGAGGAACAACTCGCTCATTTTGAAGTGGATTTTTTTCTGTCTCTCAACTGTTGCGATTTAGCACGATTTCAGAAGGTCTGATCGTTATCTGCCATGTAGCTTCGGGAGACACAAGATGTTGTGTCTAAAGCAGCTGAATGAGGTACTAAATGTTGTGTTTCCAGGCGTGATCGTCACTTGCTACTGGCGTCATTGTTTGTCAAATTACATTGCTGTAATATGACAAAATGACATGTTTTAGGGGGCGGTGATGACGGGGTTTGAGCTGAAACTATGGCGAACGGGACTGGGATGGACACAGGAACGGGCGTCAAAGGAGTTTGGGATTTCGATGCGCACCTACATCCGCTATGAGCATGCTGATCCGCCGAGGGCGATTGAGTTGGCCATCCAGGCCCTGTCTCTGGCCGCGATGTTGCCGGATATCGACGCACTGCCGGCAGATACGTTACGGCAGCGTGTCAGAACGCTGGCGGTTGACATCCAATCCGGCTAATACAACCAGCGTCCGGCTTTGGCCGACTCGACCAGCATTCTGATGGTGAGCGGTTTTAGGGGCTGTTCGGGCACCTTTGAACCGAAAAACTCTGGGGCAAAATAATGGGTGAATTCCATGCCGGCCGGATCGACATGCCATATGGACAGGTAGGTGTTGATCGCATCGTCACCGTCATCCCAACCAATCTTGAGATCTTCCCGCAAGCGTGTGTCCAGGGTTACCGGCACTTTCGGGCCCCAGAAGACATACTTCCGCGGGCTGAAATTTTCATAGTAATAATCAATGATCTCTTGCTCTATTTGCGCGGGCGTCTTCATCAAAAATAGGTCCACTGAATTCTGTCTGCCGGACGGGCAATGAGGTTGAAACGATCTTTCACATCGCGGCCGATCGCGTAAATGGTCCAGGCCGACAGGGCATACCCTAACCAGGGAACATTGCGGCCGATAAATTTTCCCCAGTTATTCACGTAGCTGATGTGCAGGCGCTGTGGGGTTTCCCCCACCAGTGTCGGTAAACGGATACCTTTCGGCAAAGGCTTGTCCAGGTATTTCCGTGACAGTCGCGAGGCGATTGACGTGCCTGGTGTGGCGGTCCCCGGCTTTTGGCGCGTGGGTAGCCAGGGTTGTCCTGATGCGATCAGGACGGCATCGGCAACACTGATCCCCAGATGTTCACGGAGCGCATCGACGGTGATAAGCCACCACAGCTGCTGGGGCGTCAACTGGGTATACCCCTTGTAGAAATACGTACCGTTTAATTCTTCAACCGTATCCATAGGTTATCCTTTACCGTAGGGGATGTCAGGTTGGCGCGTTGCTGTGCTCGCCTGGCTCCAGTGTTACCGTTTGATATGTCGGCTTGCTGTCTGCAAGGCGGGCCTGCAGTCCATACTCTGCCATGACCTGAATGAACGTATCGACATCGCCGACAATGCGAAAAGAGACTGGCTGCAGGTGATGGCCATCCTGAGAGAAGGTGGCATTGAGCGCCGTTTTTTCGACGTAAAAACCGTTGTACTGGGACGGCGTGGGTGTTGTTTCCGACCGCCACTCGCGGGCATCCATCACATAGTTGTCCCAGCCCCGATCTTTCAGGGTTTCAGTCGCGTAAGTGAGCCGGAACAAATCGGACTGCGCGGCGAGATTGCCGCTGCAGGAGCGCCAAAGGTATTCCAGATGCTGGCGCAGTTTACCGGCCGGGCCGTGTTTGCGGCCGCGTTCGAGCAGCCAGGTGATATCCACGGCGACACTTTTAGGGAACCGCTTCTGTTTTTGGGCGGTGGCCAGCCAGCGGATCAGGAACAGGTTTTCGGCATAGGGCGTGCCGGCGATACCCTCCTGGCGCGCCAACCCCAGCGCGCAGAACGCCAGATGGCTGAGTGCTGCGGTGGTGTTATCCGTAGTAACGGATTTGGTTTTGTCTAACAACGTTGTCTGCCCTGCCCGTTTTGACGAATGGTTAAAGGGACTCTGCGATCCATCACCATTCAGTGTAACTGGCAATCCGGACAGTGACCAGCAACGCATTGCACAAAATGTAATACAGGTGTATTTCTTTTGTGTTCATTATCCTGCCAACAAGCGATATAACACTGTAGCAGATATATTAGATTGCAATAACGTGCGAGGTCTCTATAATATGGTTAAGGATGCAGCAGACTGGTTAACCCAGACATCCCGCTACCAACGCAAGTTGGTCAGGCCAAGTCCGGTAAAGGCGCTTCTGAATACCAGAGTTCTCTCTGGCGAAACCCACCTTAAGGTGGGTTTTGTTATTTCAGGGGTGTGGTAACGGCTTTCCGGCCAACAGCTTGCTGGCGATAACAAAGAAACCCACCTTCCCTCCCCCTGGTTTGGCATCAACCGCATAGGCGCTGGTCACGTGTATTCGGAGTTTCTTCCGTTCCCGGAACGCTTTGAAGGGGACGTGGTAATAGCAGCGCTCGCCCTCGTCATTCAATGCCTCGATCACCGCATAGCTGCCATAGCCGGCATGGATAATTCGCTGGCGATCCAACGACAGTATCATGTCTTTAAGGTAGCGTTGCGCCAGGCCGTAGCGGTTTTTGCAGAACGGACGTGACTCTTTAGGCGAGTGATACATCAGCGCCCGCTTCTCCTCTTCGCTCTGTTCCGGGTAATCTTTGCAAAAGCAGTGAAACGAGTAGGAGACGATGAATTTATAGACCTTGTCCGCCTTACCCTCGCAGCGGTGTGTATAGATCACTTCGTGGGCGTCAAGAAAGGAAAGGTCCCAGGTGTACCCTTCCGCATCGGTGAAAGGACGCCATTTTTCCACCTCATCAATTTTCACGTCTTAAACTCTCCCAACATGACTCTCCCGGATGATCCTGACACACGAAATAACGGATGGCCGTCATGCTAACACAGGTGGCACCGACGTTCTTGCTCGGGATAAAAGCCCGCTTATCATCGGCTTCAGTACATATAATGTAATACATTATCACATCATTATGAATTACCAGTGTAATACATTGGTATTCTATTTTTGCATCAGCAGGTGCGTATACTCGCGGTGATCCAGTGAGAACGTCACTCCCAGCTGCGGCGCCACGTCCAGTGCAAACACCTTCAGGTACACCTCCGTGCTTTCATAACGTTCATGGCCCATGTAGGTCTGCACCACTTTCGGCGGTACATGGTTGAAAAACAGGTGCATCGCAAAGCTGTGCCGGAGCGTCTTGGGATTAATGGCCGGCAGCGCAAATTCAATCCCCTCCTCCCTGGCGCGCGCGACGGCCTGCTGAAGCCACAGCCAGGCTGTTTTCCTGCTGACGTCAAACAAGGGGCGTCGCCGGCCGGGGCGGAATGTCGCCAGGAACCGGTGCAACTGATCGACGTAGCCGGCATCGAGCAGCGGCACTATCCGGGCTATCTTTTCATCTGCCGATGGCCGTCCCCTGCCCCGCTGGCGCTGTTTCAGCGTGCGCAGCCGAACACAGGGGCGAGGTCCCTCGAGCTGCAGATCTTCCGGCGTCAACGTCAGGGCTTCGGTAATGCGTGCGCCGGTGTTCCACAACGTGGCATACAACATGCGCTGCCGCTCGTCAGGCAGATAATGCAGCAACACCGCCACCTCGGGCGCCAGCAGGTATTTAGGGAGGTAAGGTTGCAGGAGCGCCATGCGCCGCAGCGCGAGTGCAGTCTCGTACTGTGTCACGGCAACCGGCCGATCGCTGCTGGTCATCAACATGGTTCCCCCCTCTGAATAATGTTTCTGTATGTCTTTTGTATTACATGTGTAATTCTCTTGGATTACATTACCCGCAGGTGATCCCCGGCAGACTGGGCGATCGCCATCGGTGTGTTGGGCGCCGGCATGTGACCAGTGCCTGGCCGGCTGTCGATGTTCGCTTTACCTTGGCGGTGTTTTAAATTGAAATATAGATGTATTACATCGGTGCGCTGTGAAAAATCTGCTGGGTAATGCCCTTGCCCGTTATAAATTTTTCACGTAGCGCAATCTTGCCGATGTCGTCTATTTTGACAGCCCCGGAGACCGGACGCCACGGGAATAAATCGCCGATGCACCGAGGCTGAGGTAACAAAATTCGAAATGAGCGAAAGTTGTTACCACCCTATTTTAGACAAGATGGGCCGGGCGATAGCCAAAAAGTCCACTGCTTGATCGGCGCGTCAGGCGGGAACGGGGCTGGCGGCGATCGGCGGCCGCGGGTTCGCCGGCGAAACACTCTACCTGTTCGGTTACATGCGGGGAGAAAGTAAGAGGAAAATGACGTTCGGGGGAGCGGACTAACGTTGTCGTGATGCCGGCGGGCGGAAGTCCTAAAGTTTACGGCGCCGCAGTTCGGCATCGATGGCCTTGAGCTGGCGTTACCTTTTTATCTGATCACACTCTGGTTCAGGTGGCTTCTGATCACCGACAGGATCTGTTCACACGCTATCTCTAACTCTGGGTTTCTATCGCGATACATTGCGTACTCCTGCACCGCTTCAAAAATACGGCAAACTATCAGGCTATCCGTTTGGCCAAGCGAACTCAGCTCTTGGGCTTTCAGCCCTATGCTGTCTAGAATTTTCTCTACAGTGTTCACACTCCCAGCTCCTCTGTGTAATTCAAAATGATTACATATGTATTACTACGGTAATTCATTTCCCGGCTGAATAGGGCGCTCTGTCAGAACACGTGGTGCACCTCATAACACCGATGCCCTGCTAAACGTAGTCTTTATGTATTACATAAAGACTACGTTATCACTTCAGCGTGGGCTAAAACCCGCTTCGGCCAGCGACTTCTGCAGGAGGTTTACGGCATCCCTCATCTCATATGTCTCGTCTTCATCGACAGCACAAGCTTGAATTTCTGACCAGGTCAGGCGCTTGACGAACTGCGCCAGTGCCAGCGCCTGGCTTTGGGTTAACTCGGTGGTGACGGTCACGATAGCGCTCATCGTTCTCTCTCCTTAATGTAATTCACAAAGATTACTTGTGTAATTCATCTGTATTACAGGTACTCTTTGATCATCTCCAGCATTTTCTCCGGGCCAACTTCTTTGGCCAGGTACAGTGCGGCGCGTAACACCGTCGAATCCGTGATGGTCTTGGTGGTCAGGTCTTGGATCTCATCGACCAGCTCGCTGCACATGACTTTTTCTGCCGGCGTCATACGGATGGTCTTCGGGTTCTCGCTGGTCGTTCTGTTCCGGTTAACCTTTACGTTGGAAAGGCGGGTTTTAGTCTCGCCCTGGACAGGTTCCGGTTTGACCATCGCGGGACGGGTGAGGGGGCCTTTAGCCATTTATGCAGCCTCTTTCGATAAGACGGTTTCGAGTTCACGCATCAGCGCGCGGTAATCGTTCAGGGCCAGTGAGCCCTTGTTATAAAAGTAAAGCGGTACGCAGGCTACCTGTGCCTGTGAGATGTTCTCATCGGCGCGGATGCGGGTTTTAAGGTAGTTATCCTTCGTCCGATCGTTGCTGGCCAGCTGATCGTGAAGATAGGTATTCATTTTCTTCTTGGCGCCATTGTACTCGTTGCGGAATACGCTGAACTGGGTAAAGCGGGTCTCCCTGATCTCGTCCAGGTAATCGAGAACCACATCTAACCCCGTCAGGGCGAAGCTGCCGCCATCGACCGGGATGAGCACGTGATCGGCCATAAAGGCTGCATTGGTGGTCGACAGGTTCAGACCGGGTGAGCAGTCGATCAGAATATAGTCGAACCTGTCCATCACGGGCTGCAGATGACGAAACAGGATCTTTTCCCGGTGATGACGTGTCAGGCAATTTTCCATAACGCGTTCAAACGACGGATCTGATGGGATAATAAACAGGTTATCGATCACCTCTTCGCCGCTGACGGCCGGAATGATGGCATCAAAAATATTGAAGCGCGGGTTGTTATATAGGTCGCAGATGGTATGGCCATATTGCGCATAGTATTTTTTGCCGTTGGCCATCACCTCGGTTGAGTTGGCTTGCTGATCCCCATCGATAAGCAGCACGCGACGGCCTGCCTGAGCAAGCGTCATGGCGAGGTTAGTGATCGTGGAGGTTTTACCTGCACCGCCTTTGTTGTTCATGATGGCGATGATACTGGCCACCGTGTTGCTCAGCGGCGTGAGGATGGACTGCACAGGAGTTTCTGTCATCGGAATCTTCCTCTAAATGAAATACTATTGTATTACGTTTTGACGCGGATGTAACTTCGTCACCTGTGCAGATTATAGCAATACAAATGTAATACACAAGTATTTGCATTGAATTACCAATGTATTTCTTTTTCCCGGCTAATATTCCCACTCAGGCAACTTTGATTCCTTCCTCTCGTAAGTCGATATGCAGGCCTATCATGGCCATGGTGAGCCTCACCTGGACGGCGCTGGTGACGGCAACCAGGTTGGATAATTCGAGTTTTTGACGCGCCTCCTGCAGCACTTTACGCACGGTCTCTGGTGAGACGTCGCGCAGGTCTGCAATGGTCGTGATGGCCAATCCCATGGAGTACAGGATACAGGTCATTGCTTGTGTCGGCGTTAACTCGGGGAATAATTCAAAGTAACGCGCAAATTGTGCAGTCTCAACAGCAGCCATTTTAGCCTTCCATCTAGTGGTCCGCGGCCTGTCAGTGGTCTGACAGTTCCTTGATGGTCAGTACCCGCTCGAACCTATGTTTGGTCGATGCGGGCCCTGAATGACTTCCCTGGTGTTGAGTGTGCCCACGCAAAGCTGGGCACTAACTATCATCATTATCCGGCCCCGAGTTGTGTGGTCTGCGCCGTCGGGTGCCTGTTGTTTAAGGGGTAAGTTTGGCCAACCCTCTGATTGCGTCTTCAAGGTACTGACGAGGGCAGCCCAGATTGATGCGGATAAACCCCTTCCCCTGGGAGCCAAAGCTGCGGCCCATCGAGGGCGGGATCTTCGATGTGTGGATCAATGCCTGTTGTAAGGCATCTTCATCCAACCCCAGGGCGCGACAATCCAGCCAGGCAAGGTAAGTGCCTTCCGCCCGGGGCATTTTGCACCAGGGCGCGGCATAGCTTAACGCCTGCTCAAACCAGCGCCGGTTCTCAGCCAGATAGCGCTGCAAATCGTTAAGCCAGGCCTCGCCGTGCTGATAAGCCGCAGTGGCTGCCGTCATCGACAGCGCATTAAAGACATCAAGACCATGGGCGTTGAGGCGATCGATGAACGCCCCTCGCATCCGGGTATTGGGGATCAGGAAATTCGAGATCCGCAGTGACGACAATCCAAACGTTTTGCTGGCCGCGGTAGCAGCAATCACCTGTTCCTGGCAGTCCTTATCCAGGTGCAGGACCGATGTGAACGTCTGCCCGGGCAGCAGCAGGTCTGCCCAAATTTCGTCAGAGATAACGGTCACGCCATGGGCGCGGCAGAGCGTCATCAACTGCGTCAGTTCGTCATGTGTCCAGCAGCGTCCGGTAGGTGTAGCGGCTCGCGTTTGAAAACCCCCATGCTCGCGTTTATCGGCTTTTTTTGCTCACATTAACTGCAAATGAAAATCTCCTTATGCTCACATTAACTGCCACTGTGCTCGCGTTTATCTTTTCATGCTCGCAATCATCCTTCCCGTGCTCACAATAACTGCAAATCAAAATCTACCTCGGTGTGGGATTATCGGGGGAATATGATGGTGGGGAAAATTTCCCCACCAGGTGTGCCATCTATTTATAATTGAAACTATCAGGGTGATTATCAAGACTGCCTGTCAGTGAAGCGAGCAGGACTGTCTTCCCATCAATCGACAAATCATCAGGTATGTTTAACCACTGTAGTTTTTCATTACCTGTTTTCTCATCTACCGTGGAGAAAACACCCGCTATTTTCTTCGTTGCCGTGGCGTAAAGCACTGCGATCCGCTGTGAACCACAATCATGCGGTTTGCATGAATTCAGCACCAGATACTGTTTACCTGCGATGTTGACTTTCTGGCCCTGAGAGTTTGTTCCCCCCTGAGTTACCCATTTGGGCAAGTGCTGGTTAGACGCCATTTTCTGAAACTCCGCCTTTGTATCCTGATCTGCCGCCAGTTTACTGATGGTTAGTTCATCTTGCGCATACGCGGATGTGGTCAAGCCTGCTAGGAATAGTGCAATGAGTGTTTTTTTCATAATTTTATCCTTTGTTTATCAATTAATTGTATAGCGCACTTGCTCGTTCTTCCCTTTACAGGAAAAAGATAGAAATACCTGATAGATTGAGGATTATATTGGCAGCCCGATGGCCAGTAGCCGGTCACGAAATTCAGACGACCTAACCGGATCGAGCTGATTGTTGAAGAAGGCCCGGATCTCCGCCGGCCTCGCGTCAAACAGTTCCACCATCTCTTTCAGACGGTACCCGTGACGCGTCAGGGTCGGCTCCAGGTCGTTCAGCTGCCGCGAGAGGACCGACTCAATCAGCGATGCCGTTATCGGCTTTTCTCCGGTTTGATAACCGGCTTCCATGGCCAGCGTCAGATGCAGCTGGATCTGCAGTGGCGTGCGCAGTTTCTCAGCCAGCAGTTCAATGGCTTCGGTCGTCAGGATATCTTCCGGTTTGCCGTGTTCCGCGCAGGCACTGAGCAGCCAGTGAATATATTCCCGCTGGCTGCCGGTGATACCGTCCAGGGTAAAGATATCGGTACGGTAACCAATTTCTTCCATGGTCGGGCGGCGCAGATCGTTACGCAACTTGGGGTGACCGGCCAGCACAACCGACAATCGTCCTCCACCGTCTTCTACGGTTTCCATCAGCCGCTTGAGCCCAATAAGCGTATGACCGTTCAGGTCGTGCGCTTCATCGACAAACAGCGCCACCGGGCGTTTGCCCTTCTTGACCAGTTTCTGCAGTTCCCGCTCACGACGTTCGCCCTGCTTGGGGATCTGGACCACCTTGTCCTGGGTCAGATCGTAAAACAGCGCGTTAATCAACGTGGCCAGCTTGATGTTCTGCTTTTCTACCGACAGCGACCTGGCCACGATGACTTTCTTTTCCTCTCTGAGGAGTTGCTGCAGTCGGCGAAACGTGACGGTTTTGCCGCTGCCCACTACGCCGCAGACGGCAACCAGACGACCTTCTTCGATGGCACCCCGGATATCCTTGATAAGTTGCCTGTGGTGGGCAGTTTCATAGTATCCGGCCTGTGCAACAGGCTGAGTCAGCCCATAATGCTCCATTACCTCAACCCGCATGGTCTGCTCCTGATAATCGGTTGCGGAAGTGTTCTCTGATCCGGGCAAGGACCTCGCGTCGGATCAGCGTTTGCGCCAGAACGTCATCGATAAATGCCCGGTTGTCGTCCGAGAGTTTGGCCAGCGGCGTTGCCAGGTCATCGGCAATGGCCAGTTTCGCGGCGATAACCGTCGGAAAGACGTATTCAGACTCCGTGATATCAAACGGCTGGTGCTTTAATTCGTCGCCGGATTGGGGATTGTTGACCAGTTGAAGCTCACTGCCGGACAGCGCGCTGATGGGGACATTCAGCTGGATGGCCAAGGAATGGATCCGATCTGACCGCTCGGCCGTTTTCCCCCGCCGAAATGCCCGATACCGGTGCAGGGGAACCGGGCCCGACACCGGGAAATAGGGGCCCCATGTTTCATGTTCGAACTCAACGAACATCTCGTCGTCAAACAGGCCCCACTGCAGAATAACGGTTTCGCCGGCCATATCCGGTTCGACTTCATAGACGGTGCCGTCGACCGTCACGCGAGCATCACTCCCTACTTTACGAGACTCCGGCTCACGGGCAAAGCGGCGGTACTGCTCCCAGGTACACATGTCCCGCAGCCCCTCTGGCGGCAAATTCGCCACCCAGTCTTCGATGCGGGAGTGCTTCTCGCTGCGGTGGCGCTGGTTGTTGTACTGCGTCAGGTAATGCCAGAGCCATTCGTTGGCCTGGTGCTCGGTTTCCGGCTTATGGAAGTGGTAAAGGGTTTCATGCGCCTCTTTGACGGTCCTGAAAGGACGCTCGACTTTACCTTTGGACCGCGCCGTGGTGCGGGTGCCGTCCTTGCCGGCAGGGGTATGCGTCTGCCAGTCAATATGCAATTCCCGCATCACGTTACTGAATACCCGGCTTTTGGCAACGGGGCCGTTGTCGAGATACAGCATCTTGGGGCGTCCCTGGATATGGGGATCAGGAATGGAGGGTTTGGGTGCCATGGCATTAAACAGAAAGCGTAATGCCGATTCGGCGTCTTCACCGTAAACGCACCGATATTCCTGATAGGTGATGCCACTACGATCGTCCACGACGCTGAATATCGTCAGCGTCGGCTCGCCTCTGGCGGGATCAACCCATTCTGGCCGCTCGATATGTTTGAGATCGGACGGGGACATATCGAACTGCCAGCAGTCGTTGCTGTATTCCGCCTGAAACCTGACGGCCGGCGGCTCCCGTAATAAACGGGACTGGTCGAGGCGAAACCGCGAAATATAACGGTCCACCGTCTGGCGACGTAGCAATCCTGGCGGCGCTTTGATCAGCCCCTGGCCAACCTCGACCCCATACTCTTCGAGTAATTGTATCGCTCTGGACGTCGACAGGTGACGACCGGACTTGTTGGTGGTACGCAGTTTCAGGGCTGCGATAATCTCGCAATACAGCTCCAGCTCCGAGGTGGATAACACCCTGGATTTGCCATAATCGCGGCGGTGGGCGGCATGCGGTTTCAGGTCACGCCGGAGAGCCCGGTAAACCGTGGTGGCAGAAACGCCGTACAGGTCGGCGACAGACGCAATCTGAGCGGCCCGTTCAGGGCTTTTGGGGGGCAGGCGATCAAGCCGCTGCCGCAATTGCAGCAACGAATCCGCTGGGATAACCTTACGCCGGCTGTCCATAAGCATCCAGAGCCCGGTAGACCGATGCCCGGCCAATCCCAAGCTTGCGGGCGATGGCGGTTGCTCCCATTTTTTCGTCCACATAGAGGCGATGCACTTCGGCCGGATCGATAGAAGGTTTGCGGCCGCGGTAGACACCGCGCGCTTTGGCCGCCGCGATCCCCTCCAACTGACGTTCACGGCGCAGATTGGTTTCAAATTCGGCAAAAACACCCAGCATATCGAGGAAGGCTTTGCCAGCGGCGGTACGCGTATCGACAGGTTGTTCCGTCGCCTTGAGGGTAACGCCTTTCAGGTTCAGGGCAAAAACAATGTCCTGGAGGTCTTTGATGCTGCGGGCGAGGCGGTCGATCCGCGTGACGGTAAGGGTGTCGCCAGGCCGCAGGAAGTCCAGCAACAGCTGCAATTCGGAACGCCCCTTTCGGCTGGCACCGCTGGCTTTTTCTGCGCGAATAATTTCGCAGCCGGCATCACGCAGGGTTTGTGTCTGCAGGGCCAGATCCTGATCGTTGGTTGAAACGCGGGCATACCCATACATAACGGCCATATTTGCTTGAAATGTCTCATTTGCCTCTAGATGGACAAAACCTAACACGAGGTTACATTAAAAACAACCCTAATGAGACGTGAAAAACGTCTCATGGCTTTGTCTTGTTGTGGTATACCCAAAAAGAACGATTGGTGGCGTCGGGAGGTGAATTTTGATTGCAGGTATTGTGAGCACGGGAAGGATGATTGCGAGCATGAAAAGATAAACGCGAGCACAGTGGCAGTTAATGTGAGCATAAGGAGATTTTCATTTGCAGTTAATGTGAGCCAAAAAAACCGATAAACGCGAGCATGGGGGTTTTCAAACGCGAGCCGCTACAGGTATGAAAAAATGATGAAGGGTATCCATTATGAAAAGGAAAACTTCTTTTGGTTTTAAAAGGAATAACTGCTTGTTTATAAGAACAGGGTTTGGAAAGTAGCGGTTGGCCACCCTTGTATTGCCATACCACATCACATTACCGGGATATTTGGGCAAGGTTGGGAGAGAGAAAAAACACGAGGGCTTGGGGCAATGGCCGGTCGAATGACCGTCCAGCAGACCTACTCAACCAAGACGCCCGCATGCGGGCGTCAGGTTTCGCCGAACCCGCAAGCGGTTTCGGCCTGTCGGTTAGGGTCTCCACGCCAACGGCAACACCCGCGCTTGCTGCCGGCGTCGCTTTCACTGCACGTCGTTTGGACGACGAGCGCTAAGGTCGCCCCAGTGTTCGCTGCCGCGACCGCTGTGTCGGGTTGATCCGTGTTCAACCTTCCAGGGTGCTTAGCCGCAGTAAGTCTTCCCGCCGCAACTGATAACAGCACAACGCCTCGCTTAAACACCAAGGGGTGTATGAACTCAGCCAAAAACTTTTTTCTCCCTTCGGTCAAAAAAACTTTTTGTCTCCGCCCCTTGGTGCCGCTCTTCGCCGTGCTGAATCAGTTTATTGCGACGGCGAATACTCACAGCGGCATCAGTTATCACCCCACGGAGGATTTCAACATGGCTCAACAAAACGTCAAAGGCGCGACAACGAAGCCTACAGCAGCATCAGCACTGAAAAACGGCGGACGTTCTGACCAGCAGGTGTATGAGCTGTTTCTCGCTGTGCAGCGCGCCTGCGGTGGCCGTTCAACCGGCACGAGTGAGCCACCGTCCGTACCGGCTGATGCTGAGTATCTGGTCATCGATCAAGGGGAGTTTGACTCTCTGGCCGTTTGGCTGGTCGAGGGGGTTCCGGTCGTCGCCAGCGATGAAATGAACCTGACGCACTGGGTGATCAGCGCAGGGCAGTAAAAAGCAGGGTTGCCCCTGCTCCTAACCGCCGGTCTGGACGCCAATCTGACCGGTTTGACAGTAATAACTATTGGAGAGAAATCACATGTCTGACATCGATACTAAAGCACCTGCAAAACCAAAATCAACCGCCAAGAAAAGCCCGGCCAAGGCTGCATCAGCCAAAACCGCAGCGGCGAAGTTTGTTGAAGCCGCGCTGGCCAATGCCGAGCGTAAAAATCTTATGCTCAAAGAGATTACCTTTACGGATCAGAATGCGCGTATTACCCCCCGCACTCAGGACGAGATCGAGGAGATGGCAACCAGCATTGAGGCCACCGGCCTGTTGCAGAACCTCGTCGTACACCGCATGGCGGATGGCCGATACGGTGCGGCCGCCGGTGAGACCCGCCGCCTTGGCATGGATTTGTTGATGGTGCAAGGGCGTTCAGCTGCTGGCGTACTGGTAACGCCGGAGTTTATCGTTCCTGTTTTAGTCGTCGATGAACAGGATGCCTATGCGATTTCTGTCGCGGAGAACGTGCGCCGCACCAATCTGCAACCTGCCGATCAGCTCGAAAATATGCGTAAGCTGGCTGATAACGGAACCCCGGCCGAACGGATCGCTGCCATCCTCGGCTTCAGCACCCTGCATGTTAAAAAATGCCTGAAATTGACTACCGTAGCCCCTGCGCTGCTGGAGCTGCTGAAAGCGAATCAAATCAATTTTGACCAACTGGCGGCGTTGGGCGCGACGGATGATCATCTGCGCCAGATTCAGGCATGGGATAAAGGTAAATATGACGACCACTTCCGCACACCAAAGGCGTTACGAAAAATAGTGCTGGCCGACGAGGTTTCGGCCGCAGACAGCCAGTTGGTTAACTTTGTTGGGATTGACGCCTATCAAGCAGCAGGTGGTGAGATCCGCGAGGAGATGTTCGTTGACGATGTCATTCTAACCGACCCATTGATGCTGGAAACGCTGGCGATCGCCAAGCTGCAAGCGGTGGCGGATGATGTGGCGAAAAATGAAGGGTGGGCATGGTCGGTTGGCCGTACTCGTGAGGCGCAACGTTATACCGACGATGAGAAGACATTCGAGATCCCTTGGGTAACCACGAGGCTGACCAGCGAGCAGCAGGCAGAAATGGATCAGCTGCTCGCCGAGCAAGAATTGCTGGATGACATGTTTGATACTGCTGGACTCGATACAGACGAAGAATGGGAACATGCGCCGCGCGTTGAGCAGATTGAAGCGCGTATCAACGAAATAAACGCAGCTGCAGAACTCAACCAATGGCCGTCAGAAGTTCGTGTCAAGGCGGGCATAATCGCTTACCTGAAAGATGGCCAGATCCAAATTCAACGCGGCTTGATGAAAGTAGAAGACATCAAGCAACAAGAAAAAGCCAACCGCGAAGAAATCAAAAAGAACACCCCGCCGTCAGAAAAAGGACTTTCCCAAGTTTTGGTGGCAAGTTTGTCCGCCGAACGTACTTTGGCAGTATCTGCGGCGCTGGCGCAGAACACTAACGTCGCGATTGCACTCCATACGTTCACGCTGGCACGGCGGGTGTTCGACGCGGGATATTTCTATGTGTTGCACACCTCTGTAGAAAGCATGCGCAGCGGCTGCTTATCCCAGTCAGAAGAGGCTGGCAGCGTGAATGGCATCGCTAACCTGAAACTGAACGAGATGCATGAGAGCTGGTTGAACCAATTTCCTGAAAACTGGAGCGAAAGTTTTGAGTGGCTGCTGGCGTGGTCACAGGGTGACGTTCTCGGGTTGTTGGCATACTGCGTTTCCCACGGCCTCGATGGCCGAGACAGTTATCTCAAGGATAAGCGGGTTGGCACCAAGCTGGATTCGGTAGAAAAAGCCCTCGATTTCCAGATCGGGGAATGGTGGAAGCCGACGAGTGACAACTATTTTTCGCGGATTGGCAAAGACCAGATCGTTGATGCTCTTAATAGCGCCGGTGAAACCGGGAAGGCCAAAGATGCCGAGGGCATGAAACGTAAAGATGCCGCTGAGTTAGCTGCTGCGGTGCTGAGCGAAACCGGTTGGTTGCCGAGCTGCATGGCACCGCAGCCGCAGGCTGAAACGGAAAACCGGACGGATGCCGCTGCCAGTTCCGCAAACGCCAATGATACTGACGCTGACGATGGCGCTGCCGCCTAACTGACAAAGGAGCTGCCGCCCGAGGGCGGTAGAAAAGACAGATGAAAAATACATTCAATCTGGAAAAACTTGAGTCGATGAGCGCCGACGAACTGGAACAATACCGAGATCGGGGTAGGGAGTATCGGGTAATGCTCAACTACGCGGTGCTGAGTCAACTGGCGGTGCCGGAAGGCTGGCGCGTGGTGGCGGAAGAGGGGTGTGAATTTTGCGGGTGCGTGCCGGTGGTGTGCCGGATAAGCCCGGAAGGGGATGAGGCGACGGCGCTGTATTTGTGCAGCGCGGGCGCAGAGGTACCGAACTGGTCAATGGCGCTACCGTTCGACAGCGGTCAGTCGCTGGCGTGGCTGTATCTGGATGAACGTTTCACGCCGGCCACGATAAACAGAGTGCTGCATACCGTGGTCGGCTATTACCGGCTAGGTTTCTGGCGGCCGGAAAAGCTGGCAGTCGCGTTGCGGATGGGAGGGCATTGCCTGTGATCCCAAATCATCTCGCTCTGGTGCCGTGGCACCCGTATCGGCAGGCCGTCTGGCAGGCCATCGCGCAGGTCGAAGCCCGGCGTGAAGCGGGCAGACGGTTGCCCGTCTACCCATATGCTATGGCGTTTTTCCGCCAGTTAACCGGACGGCCCACACTTTCAGCCAAGGATCTTCGCATGATTGATGTAACCTACCAGCCCGGCGATCGCCGCCATGCCACGCGCAAAGAAGACTATATGGACGCGCTCGACACCCTTATCGCCAGCAGGGGAGAGCACTGTTATTCCCCGTTGCCCGGCGACACTCGCGACACGCTGTTTCCAGAAGTGAACCGCCGCCGCCGTCAGCGGTTCGAGCATCGGCTGACGATGAAACACACCCGGCAGGCGCGCATCGATGACAACATCCGACAGCATAAACGGCGTCGTTACCAGGTGCGTAAAGCACAGGCGGAGATAGAGCTTGCATTCATCACTCCGGGGGAACTTAATCGCTGGGTACGCCGTGCTAAGCAGCAGGGAATAGCGGATTGTGACTTGTTCGGGTTGGTACAGGCGTGGACGAGTCGATTCCCATGCCTTGCCGAACTAGATTGCTACCTCTGGTCAGCGAGACCATTCTGGGAAAATTGTCTACAGGTCAGTCTGATCAACAGCGATTTATCCGCTGCTGACAGGGCTGATAATGATGCCCGAATTCCCAATCGGCTGATGTGCTGCTAACCGACTGTAAGAAGCGGTTAGTGACACAATAACAAGTTACGGGCATTTGATTGTGATGCCTAAATAAAGTTAATGTAGTGAATGTCGAGAGTTAGTAAAATAAATTATTCTGGAGGTTAATATGCTTGGGGTTATTGCGATAGTTTTGATGATGTCATGTGGTATTGTTTTCCTGATAAAACAGGCAAAAAATGGTGCGTTTCAAAAAATTCATAAACATTTAAGCGCAATATGCAATGTTAGTTTGTTGTATTCTGGATTGATTTTTATTTTGACATCTATTGTATTTAACGCATTTTATGGAGCGGAGTTTACACCAGAAGAACCTCTGAAATCGCCTTTTTCAAACGTTGTTAGTGGAATGGGTGAGATGGCCTCTCAGTTGTCCAGTATATTGATGTATTTGGGCGTTTTTTGTTCGGTGGTTTCCTTCCCATTGAAACTATTGATGAATAGGGATGGCGGTAGCGGTGATTAGGCTGCTGTTGTCAATAAACTCATCGATTATTAATAAGGAAATAATACTATGAAATTAATCATGATTGAGTGGATTTTGGGACTCGGAGCATACTATTTATTGGAAATACTGCTTCGGGATAAGGTTCCTGTTATTGCTCGGGCCAGTGATACGTGGCAATCATGGGCATTCCCGGTGATGGTGTCACTCGTAGTGATAGCCTTTTGTGAATTGATATTGATGCGTAAATCAAGGTAATGACCGGTGTTTTAACAGGCCAAAAAGAAAGCATAATAATAACAAGGCGCCTGGCGGCGCCTTTTTCTTGCCTGATTATTGGCTTGGCCCCTTTACGTGCGTTATGAATCATATCCTCTCGGTGCTATGTCCATTCATTAGTGAAAGTGATTCGCTGTGTGGTTAAGCCGTGGGGTAGCATCGGGCCTTTTCTTGGTTGGATTCGGCGTTTCCCATGTTTTGAATATGGTGCCAACAGCTGCAAACAACAATACGCCAGCTGGCGCTTCCTTCGGTGGCCGGTCGCAAGCGCCCAGCCCTCGAGCCCTACTCGACTAGTCGCCCGCGCGCGGGCGTCAAGTCTCGCCGAACCCGCATAGCGGTTTCGGGCCTGCCGGCTAAGGTCTGAAAGCCAGGTACAAACCCCTTCGCTTGCAGCCGGCTATGCCGGCGCCACTTTCACTGTTCGCCGCTGTGCCGGCGATCGCTAAGGACGCCCCGGCGTTTCGCCGTGTCGGGTATGTTCCTGCTCATCCCTCTGGGGTTATCTCTCATCGGCCTCACGCGGCCGCTTTTGTAGCACCGTCGCCCTGGGCCCGCAAGGGAGGATGAATCGCCGCAAGCGGCGCCCTTGCTGTCCCTGTTCGCCGTCGCTACGTCAGCTTTTTTTGCCGCGCAAGGTTCCGACGAGAGATCGATAACCCACCCAGGAAGGAGAACAGCATGAACACACAGAACGTCAACATCAACGTCAACACCGCCACGAAGGAACACTCTGAAAGATATGAAACGGCGGGATTGTGCGAACCAGAAGCCTCGGCACCGTGGGTAAAGCCCGGCGTGCAATATCCCGCCGCCGTTCGAGCGTTGGAAATGGAGTTTTGCTATTTAGACGACCTGAATGATCTGTATGCGCAAAGCAGCACGTCACCCGACGAGCTGGAGCAGGCGCTCTATGTGATTTTCGGCCGGATGACTGAGCTTGTCCAAAGCTGCGGGGCTGATTATAAGCAGCCGGACAAACCGCGAGTTGCCTACGAAATGATCCAATACTGGGTCAGAGGGCAACGGGTTGCACAGCGTGACTTCGGGGAAATCGGTCAGCGCGCTTGGGAGCATGCACGTTACAGACTGGCGCAAGAGATGGCGGTGGAGCACTCGTATAACTGACCAGCTGGATGATATTATATCAAAAGACCTGTTAATAGGTCTTTTTGATGGTATAATAAGACCTGTTAAGCGGTCTTATTGAGTCGAGGATACCATGCCAAATATCATTTTAAGTGACACAAGTGCGAGCATCAGCGAGCTGAAGAAAAACCCAATGGAAACCGTTGGCGCCGGCGCCGGTTTTCCGGTGGCCATACTGAACCGCAATAAGCCAGAATTTTATTGCGTGCCGGCGGCGCTATACGAGCAAATGCTCGATGCCCTCGATGATCAGGAGCTGGTGAAATTGGTTAATGAGCGACGTAGCGAAGCGTTGGTTGATATCGATCTGGATCAGTTCGCATGACGTATACGGTCAAATTTCGTGAGTCGGCGCTGAAAGAGTGGGGCAAGCTGGACAAAGCGCTGCAGCAGCAGTTCGCCAAAAAGCTGAAAAAATGCTGCGAGAACCCGCATATTCCGTCAGCAAAACTGCGGGGGATGCCGGGGTGTTACAAAATCAAGCTGCGCGCCTCGGGGTTTCGTCTGGTTTACGAAGTGATCGACGATTGCCTGATTATCGCGGTGGTTGCCGTCGGCAAACGTGAGCGTGGCGATGTGTACCAGCTGGCCAGTGAACGTCTTAAGTGAACAGATGTGCCTAAGCACAAGAAGCTAAAGAGTTTGCTGAATGGTTCAGTAGTAAGGGATACCCTACAGATTTACGCGGTTCAGATTTAGTACGATGGAAGCGTTATTACACAAAGTGAATATGTAGCTTGAATATTGCCGTACAGGCAGCTTAGAAATTCTGAGTTAACAACAACACTTTACTGCCGCACAGGCAGATGCATCAAAATTACGCGATTATGAATACAACAAAAGGGTGTGCATTACAACACCTACGGGAAGTGGTCCCGCGGTGAGCAAAATCCTCCGGCGGCCGTTTACACCGCAATTAACATGCTTCTTTTTCTTAAAGAAAAACAGCTTGTTGTGGAGTGGCTTTACAGGAATGAATCTTTCAAACAAAGCCGGTGATCTGCCGATCGCCGGCGCCTATCAAAATACCTTTCCCAAACCTCCTATGAGCTTCCTCCGGTGGCCGGTCGCAAGCGCCCAGCCATCGAGCCCTACTCGACTAGTCGCCCGCGTGCGGTCGCCAAGTCTCGCCGAACCCGCGTAGCGGTTTCGGGCCTGCCGGCTAAGGTCTGAAAGCCAACATCAACAACACCAAGGTCAACAGCATGCGCTTGCTGCCGGCGATGCCGGCGCCGCTTTAACTGTTCGTCACCTGGCGACGAACGCTGAGGACGCCCCGGCGTGTCGCCGTGTCGGGTGTGTTCCTGCTCATCTCACCGGTGGTTATCTCTCATCGGCCCTTACGCGGCCGCTTTTGTAGCACCGTCGCCCGGTTGCCCGCAAGGGTGAAGTGCACGCCGCAAGCGGCGCCCTTGCTGTCACCCGTTCGCCGTCGCTACGTCAGCTTTTTTGCCGCGAAAGGATCCGACGAGAGATAAATCAACCACCCAGGAAGGAAAGCAGCATGAACACACAAAACGTCAACGTCAAAACCGCCGCTCAGGAACGCTCTGAAAGATATGGGGAAAAAACCAGTGTGCTCCGTACTGACGGTTTTGTCCGCAACCTGAATTCCTCAAATGCCTTTGATGTGATCCGCGCAGATGTCGTGCTGGCCCGGATGGAGAAGCAGGCCGGGCATTCATGTGGCCTGTATTACGAAATCTTTGAATCACGGTTGTTAGAAATGGCGATGAATTATCTGTGTGACTTGCCATTGAAAGACCGGCCGGTCTTTATGGGCGCGGCATCAAAGCGGGGTTTTATGCTGACGGAGGCCGAGGCAGACCGCGTCTACGATTCGTTCATTTCCCTGAAAGATGAACTGTCGGCAGATTACTGATTTTCGTCGGGCTGCGTTCTCGTAGCCCGGAACATCACAAGAGGGGAACTGAGTATGAAAATTAACAATATCAATTCCGTAGTCAAAGAGTCGCCTGATGATTGGGATGTAAAAGCCTGTCTGTTCGTTACTCAAGAGATCGGTCGTTTTTCTGTCAAGTTCTCGGCGCCGTGCATCGGGGGCACGGTGAACCTGAGTTGCAGCCACATCACCAACGCCTGCAATCCGTTTGATGCGGTAATGCGATTTGCGCGCGAAACCAGCGCAAAGGGTTGCACGGTGTACGCCGTGGAACAGGTCGAGCCTGTGCGCCCTGTTTGCCTGAGCACAACCGGGTATCGCTTTATGCAAAAAGGCTTCATCTGGCTGTGCCTCGATACCGGCGTTTTCGTCGAAGTGTCAGAAGATGGCCGGATGCGGCGCGGGGACGATGGCCACACGTTGCCGTACTACGGCACGTTAACCCGCATTTAACCTGTGGTAAGCCACCATAACAGAGGAGAAAAAACGATGTATCAGAGCGAAATCAGCACCGAAAACCGCATGGCATGGGATGCGAGCACCGAGGCCGCTTATTGGCAGCTGCGAGAGCAAGAAGCGCGCTCGGAAGTGGCGGAGATCAGCCTGATGGAGTTTATGGATGCCATCGCAGTCATGTACCCGAAAGACTGGGCGGGCGATCCACATAGCGAAACTTTCAAGCTGGCCGAAATGTATTGCGGGGAGGTGACCACTGTCTACGCCAAGGTCGGGGAGCGTTACTTCCGGTTCCGCGACGTGGTGACGTTACCGCACAGCGCCATTCTGGCGCGGATCAATAAGGAGGTGTTAAGCCGGGAGACGCAAACCCGTAAATGAAAAAAGCAGCGTTTCCGCTGCTTCCTCATGCCGGTTTACCCCTAGGAAAGTTAGACCGGCGTTCTATCAAACTACATGGAGTCTCAACCATGAAATCAACAGACCCAAGCATCATGACAGTAACCGACGAGTATGTAAAGCGCCTGCAGGCTGAGTGCGAGCAGGTGAAACGCCAGCGGCGGATCGCGCGCGGCGATATAGCCGCCGCCGACGTCGATCCGGATCTGCGGTCGTTCGGGCGTCATATCGCCGGATGTGTTCGCAAGGGCAAATCGGTGCGGGTGCCGTCGATGCGGGGCAGTGAGTGGGGGCACGTTCTGCGTGCGCTGGAGTTAACGCGGGCGATGGCCTGATAACGCGAGCCGCCCCGTTTTGAAGTGAACCCCATAAGTTGGACACAATGAAATCAACTTCATGGGGTCACTAATGGTGCAATATACGGAAGAGTTTCGGCGAAAAGTTGTTCAACACTATCTTTCCACTCATGATGGGGTTAAACGAACAGCCAAGATATTTGGCGTTCATAAAGCCACCATCCAGCTTTGGATTTCAACATATAGAAAGCATGGTGAAGACATCGCAATTTCAGATAAAAAACGGCGTAAGTACGCTCCAGCAGTCAAGGAAGCTGTTATCCATGACATACTGAATAATCAACTATCGGTACGACAAGCAGCGGCGAAATTTAACATCTCAAGGCTACAACTTGCTCGTTGGCTTGAAAGTTACAAGAACGGCGGAATGGAGGCTCTGTCGGTGATGAAGAAACGAAAGCAAACCAATACGGGTGCTCAAGCTAAAAAAACTGAATTTTTGACGCCCGAAGACGAGTTGGATTACTTACGTGCCGAGAATGCATATCTAAAAAAGCTACAGGCCTTGATTCAGCAAGGCCACAGCAAAAACGCAAGTAGTGGATGAATTGAGGTCTCAACATAAGCTAAATACACTGCTGCGTGTTGCTGAGTTACCTCGCAGCACGTTCTTTTACCAAAAGAAACGCCTGAGTAACGAGTCTCACCGAGATGAAAAGGAAAAAATAACATCTATTTTTCATCAACATAAAGGCCGATATGGTTATCGAAGGATCACTGTAGCCTTGAAAAGAGAAGGGATTAAAATCAACCATAAGACAGTCTACAAACTGATGAAAAACATGGGGTTATCATCTCCCGTAAGACGAAAGAAATATAACTCATACAAAGGGATGTATGGGAAAGTGGCTCCAAACCTTCTTAACCGAGAGTTTACAGCGGTACGCCCAAACCAAAAATGGGCAACTGACGTAACAGAGTTCTCCGTAAATGGTGAAAAACTCTATTTATCTCCAATAGTGGATCTGTTTAACCGCGAAATTATCTCATTTTCACTGGCGCGGCGTCCTCACATGGGTATGATTAACACCATGTTAAGAAAAGCTTTTTCAAAGATTAATGACGCCGAAAAGCCAGTTTTACACTCAGATCAAGGGTGGCAGTACCAAATGATTGGCTATCAAGAAATACTTCAAGAAAAACAGGTTGTTCAAAGTATGTCCCGTAAAGGAAATTGCCTGGATAACGCGGTAGTAGAAAATTTCTTTGGTACATTGAAGTCAGAGTGTTTTTACTTAAATACTTTCAACGATATAAATGAGTTGGAAACAGCTATCAGGGAGTATATCCACTACTACAATCACGAGCGAATCAGTTTAAGGTTACAAGGCCTGAGTCCTGTGGAATTTAGAACTCAGACCTTGCAAGCCGCATAGCGGAACAGTCCAACTATCGGGGTTCAGTTCAGTTTCGGGGCGGCTATTCACTGACCCGGAGGCTAATTGATGTCACAACTCTCTTTTGATTCCCTGTTTTCGGTGCCTGTCGATGCAGTGCGCCCGGCGGAAAAGAACGTCAGGGCTGATACGGTAGAACCCTCAAAATCCGCCGACCCTGTACCGGGACGGAAACGGACAATCACCGGCGATGATCCGCGTAAGGCGTTTTTGAGTACGTTTCGTGAAACGGCGCGTTATCACCATCGCTATGAAGTATTCAGCGATTTTGTGAAGTTGACGGCCTGTGCGCTGGAAAATCTGCTGTTAAAGTCGCCGGACATCGAGGCGGAGTATCTGGCCACCATCCAGCGCTATGAAAAAGCCGACCAGCAGCGCATGGCGCAGTTGTATTCATGGCTGATCATCGGGCTGGATCAGGGCATGGGGGACTTTCTCGGCTCGCTGTTTATGGAGCTGGAGCTGGGCAGCGGCAACATCGGCCAGTTTTTCACGCCGTTTCATCTCTCCGAGCTGATGGCGGGACTGGTAGCCGGTGATCGGCTGGCGGCGTTGGAAAATGAACCGTATATCACGCTGTCCGAACCGACCTGCGGCGCGGGCAGAATGGTGATCGCGTTTGCCAAAGTGATGCTGGCGCGGGGCTATAACCCGCAAACGCAGCTGCGCGCCGACTGCGTGGACATCGATCCGGTGGCGGCGCGGATGTGTTACATCCAGCTGTCGCTGCTGGGTATCCCGGCGCGCGTGGTGATCGGCAACAGCCTGACACTGAAGTATCAGCGCGAGATGTATACGCCGTTTTGGTATCGCGTGACGTCCACGCGCTGGCCGATGTATCGCTAACAACGGAGGCGGGCAGGGCGATCCTGCCCGATAACGCATGACAGAAAACGACACGCTGCCGCTACCGGGCGAATTTACCGATCGGGGTGTGAACCTCTGTGCAATTTTTGCCGACGCCGTGTGCTACCTGGTAACGGTGGCTTCGGTCAGCACCGCGCGGTAAAAGACGAACAGAACGAAAGGCCGGCGCCTGCGGCTCCGGCCATTCTTTCCCTTCTCGTATGCTGTCACAAAGACCTGGTGGCGATTTTCCTACCTCTCCCTTGTTGGCTGCCGGTATTTCTTCGGTGAATCGGGTTTCCGCAGGATGCCTGGGCGTGCCCTTCGGACCCGGCTGTCGTGCTGCGCAGGGAGCCGGCACGCCGTCTCCCCCCTGGCGGGCTTCCATCCGTCACGCGATGGGCTCGCTTGCAGCCGGCGATGCCGGCGCCGCTTTTCACTGTTTCTCGCCCAGGCGAGGAACGCTAAGGTCGCCCCGGCTTGTCGCCGTGTCGGCCGTGTTCCTCCTCGCTGCGTTTCCGGTGCGCCATCGGACGGCCGTTCCACGGCGGAGGGCTGTTCGTAGCACCGTCGCGTCACCCCGCAAGGGGTTAAATGCACTTCACCGAAAACTTTTTCCAGGTAAAAACTTTTCGTCTCGCCCCTTGTGTGTCTCCTTACGCCGTTGCTCCGTCGCCCTTTGCCGCCAGGGAACTCACCGAACGATGGAATAACCACCAGAGAGGAGCAAGAGCAGGATGAACACGCAAAACGTCAACACCGCCACCAGAGAATCTTCCAAACGATGGGCAGGAAAATATCCCGACGCGGAAAACATCATGATCCGTCAACTGGAATTAATGGAGGAATTACACGGCGTGTATTTGTCCCCTGACGAACTGGCGCAATCGCTGTATGAAATTTTTAACACGATGACGGATCGGGTGGTGTTTAACGGCGTCGATAACTCGCCGTCAGATAAACCGAAAATTGCGTATGCCGTCGCGCAACATTGGATTAAAGCGCAGCGTTTGGCCGGTGCGTATTTTGGCGAGACCGGCGTCGTTGCCTGGGAGCATGCGCGTTATCGGCTACACCTTCAGCTGGCTATCAATCACTCATACCGTTAATTCATCGCCGGTCTAAAAAATTGTCCGGCATTACTCAAAGAGAAAGGAGAATATTATGCGTCTGACTTCCCGTTTTGGCCGTTATAACGCCATCCGTAAAGACCGCCCGTTAACCAACGAGGAATTAATGAACGTGGTGCCGAGCGTTTTTTCTGAAGATAAACACGATTCGCGCAGTGACCGATACACCTACATCCCCACTATTACGCTGCTGGATAAATTACGCGAGGAAGGTTTTCAGCCGTTTTATGCCTGCCAGACCCGCGTTAGGGATGAAAGCAAACGCGGCCATACCAAACACATGCTGCGGCTGCGCCGGGAAAATATGATTGTCTCCGGCAATAAGGAAGTCCCCGAAATCGTATTATTGAACAGCCACGACGGAAGCAGCAGTTACCAAATGATCCCCGGCATGTTCCGCTATGTCTGTGCCAACGGAATGGTATTTGGCCAATCGTTCGGTGATGTTCGAGTGCCGCATAAAGGGGACGTGGTCGGGCAGGTAATTGAGGGTGCGTATGAAGTGCTCGGCATATTTGACCGCGTCGATAATGACCTCGATACCATGAAATGCATTTCACTGTCCGAGCGCGATCAGGAATTATTTGCGCGGGCGGCGTTAAGTTATCGCTACGAGTACGAAGATAAATCCCCGATCACGCCGTCGCAAGTTTTGCGTCCGCGTCGGCGTGAAGATTACGGCAATGATTTGTGGACGACATTCCAGCGCGTGCAGGAAAACATGATTAAAGGCGGATTACCCGGTAAAAGCGCGACCGGGAAAAATACCCGTACTCGGGCGGTCAACGGTATCGATGGCGATATTAAATTGAACCGTGCGTTATGGCTGATTGCGGATGAATTCAAAAACCGAATGAAGTAACAGGGTGCCCCGGTAATGACGCCCATCAATACCGGGGCCGAACACTGCTACAGAACGTACAGTTAACACAGCGCGGACAGTATGAAATAACGAGGTGAAAGATGCAAACGGAAAATTTACGGGTATGCAGTACGGCACATTTTACATTGGAAGATAACGAGCTGTTAGCGACAATGGCAGGGCAGGCGGCTTTTCGTTCCTGGGTGGTTAATACCCAGTACGGTTATATTCTGGTGCTGACGGATTATCACTGGCGGCTGCGGGTATTAAAGTCGCAAGGGGCGTCAAAGGCTCTGAGGCGGTTTTTAATTCACCATGTTAAATATCACCGCACAGGTTACATCCATTTTGATTGTGATGCGCCCATTCTCCCTGGCTACGACGTTTTTGCATGGTAGCGCGCTGATAAGATGCGTTCCCATCGAGGGAGCGCATCTTATTCTCCCCGCCCGCCCAGCGGGAAATACATTTCCCGCTCCCACTGCCCCAAAGGGGCGCCCTGGTTAGCACCCAAAAAACGTGACCGTTTTTTGTTGATGTCCGTTACCTTGCGATCCGCTTACCCACATCTACACAATCGACGTTATTTCACCTTGATCCGGTGAAATAACCGCTCCCGTTCGTTTTCCATTAAGGTGATGGGAAACTTCACTGGCTTTGTCTTATGTGCATATGTGGATAAACTACGGGTTCTGAACGAGGAGGGGTTGCTGCTTGCTGGCTTTTATCGCCCGGTAGGTTTTCTCGATTTTACTCGCATACTTGTAACGTCGTTGCGCCTGCTTTGGAGAGTCTTTAAACCCTGCATTATAAGCACCAACTGCCTGCCAGGTCGCTCCCCACTTCTTAAAGGCAATCGCGAGATAATAAGCACCGGTGTAGATGTTCATACACGGATCTTGTTTCAGGTGCCGTTCTGAAACCCCTATCAACGAAAGCGAGTTAAAATGCTGGGAGTCAATTTGCATTAACCCCACACCGTACCCTGTTGTAGGATTTGGGCCGATAGCCACGGGATTAAAACGTGACTCGTTCCATGAAATAGCACGTAGCAGATCCGGGTCGATGTGATAATCCCGACCCGCCATGTCAAAACAATCAGCCATAGCGGCCGTTGAACTGAACAGCATTAACGCTACGATGAGGTTTTTCATGTTTTCCTTAAAATTCCGAGCCCTGGTGAAAATCTAGCCTTTTCGGGATCTCGAGTCAACAAATTCGCGCTCTTTGTGGTAACTACATCACACCCCACGCAAAATTGTATTTTGCAGAATTATATATTTAAAACAGTTAGTTAAGAGTTTAATGTTATTGTTATATTTTAAAATGATGAGTAGCTAGAGTCGTAAAGGACTCTAGCTAGAGTCGTTATTCGAGTTTATACACAACTCTATATAGAGTTATCACTAAATTTCATATAGATAAACAGGAACGACCCTAGAGGCGAGTTGTATGATTTTGCTTTTATAGCTATCATTAGACTCGTAATTAGAGTCGGATTTGATTCGTGCATGCCAACTCAAATTACATACAGATTATCTGTCAGCTAATAATGTCATGGAGTAAAAATTATATGGCAAGAATTCAAGCATATGTCAGCAAGGAGGCGGTTGAAAAGATTCATGCTATTGTTGAACAGCGTCGCCAAGAAGGGGCGGCTGAAACTGAAGTAAGTACATCTAGTGTTATTTCCATGCTTCTTGAGCTCGGTCTCAGAGTCTATGAGGCACAGATGGAAAGAAAAGATGACCCTTTTAATCAGACGGAGTTTAACAAAACTCTTTTGGAAAACGTATTGAAAACTCAACTTGCAATGGCAAAGGTTCTTGGTGCAAGTACTCTAGCTCCACATGTTGCAGATAAACCAAAACTTAATAACTATCAGCAGATCATTTCAGAAATAAACGAATCTGTTAATGATAAGTTAGAGAGATTTTTTATTGGTGTTGATTCAGATAGTACTAACGAATGAACTATCATCAATAGCTTAATTACCTCATGCCTCCTTTGGGAGTGAGGTAATTATGCTTGCTGATTTCTATTTGTTTAGACAGTCAATTATTTCAATTGCTAGTCGTTTGGCATCTTCAACTTTTTTAGCTAATTTCTTCTCTTCTATTACTGAACTGTAGAATTTATTTTTGGAGGGATTTGTTCTGTTTCTATGCATTTCAAGAAGATCTGTAGCTAAATCATCATCTATCGTATAGAAGTAATACTCTGGGTAATCCAATAAGTTGGCTATTTTTACTACTAAGCTGAAAGGTGGTTCTGTTCTGCCGACTTCGTAACTTGACAGTCTTGAGCTTGAATTGGCCCCTTGTATACCTACAAGTTCAGCTAACTGCTCCTGTGTATAACCACTTGATATTCTGGCATCTTTTAGTCTTTTTGGTATCATGGTCTCCTCCTTTATTATGATTTTACATAGTGTTAGGAGGTGAAAAATCCACATAATCAAGAACTGTTGATAATGTGTAGTTCATGCTGTGCTATGTTTATTTCATCATCTGATGTCTTTCATGTATCATCTTTTGACTAACCATCACTATTATTTGATCATGAGTATGCCATGAATAATACCGAGATAATAAAAAAGAATATAAATTACCTTCTTTCTTCGAGAAAGGAAACACAAGTTTCTTTGAGTGATGGTGCCGGTGTTAATCGAACTACTATATATAAGATCCTTGAAGGTAGGGTAGAGCGCGTTCAAGAAAATACTCTTCGAAAAGTAGCCGGATTCTTTGGTGTTTCATTTAAAGAAATTCAATCTGTTGATTTACAAGAAAAGGAGTTATCTAATAAGTTAGTAACCATCGATGGTAACATGAACCCGTTGGCGGTTCCGATTATTAAAGATACAACTATACTCTCAGCAGTAAATGCAAAAATTGGACGGTTAGTTATGTCGTCACCTATAACTTATTTCTTCGGTGAAGGTCCTAATGTAGTTGGAATACTTCTAACAAAAGAGATAAAAGGATACTATAATAAAGGTGATGTAATCATCGTTCGCCGTGAGGCTATCATTCATGAGGCAAATGTTCTTGTGGTTACTTCAAGCAAAAGTTTGAAGGTGATTGATGGTAGTTCGGCTCATTTAGTTGCTGAGGATGTTGTTGGTACAATAATCGAGGAAAGGTATGGAAGCGAATATAAAATATAAGCTAATTGGATTTGATATCCTCAATGGAAAAGCTAACGTTATGGTGTTGAATACTGGGCGGGTTATGTCAATGCCATACGAAAGACTACTATCTTCAGAGGTGATTGATGATTTTAACGCTAGAGAAGTGTCGGCGGTTTGTCGAAAAATATATAGCTCTGGTGAAAGTGTTAAAACTGAATATGAGTTTAAAGATAGAAATGAAAAGCAGTGGTTAACTTATGTTGCTTTTTGTTTGGTTATTAGTGTTTGTTATATATTTAGTAATATAGCTGCAGTCAAACCAGTTCACATACAATACTTTGATCTCATCATTACGCCTGGTACTTTTGTTTACCCGTTTACATTCTTAGTAGTAGATCTTCTGAATGAATTTTATGGATTTAGGCTGGCAAGAAAAGCCATTTACATGTGTGTTGTTGCTAATGCGGCAATATTAGGGTTGCTTTATGTTTCTCTGAAGTTACCTGTTATACCTGAATGGATATTCAATGGCCCATATAATAGCCTTATTAATCAAATACAATCAACATTTCTTGCATCAACTATAGCTTTTCTTACCTCCGAGCTGGCTAATTCATATGTGCTTTGTAAAATCAAAGAACTGACGAATTCTCGCTACTTATATATAAGGATTCTGTCCAGTATATTTGTGGCCTCTGTTATAGATAGTGTTGTCTTTTGTTTCATAGCTTTCAGTGGTTTGATGACAAACGAACAAATAATAGGAATTATCGCCGTTCAAGTAATAATTAAGTTGGCGTATGCAATTGTTAATGTTTTTCCTGCGTATGGAGCAAGGTATCTATTTAATAAATACCTCACTCAAGAATAAATTTAATTAGTCATATAGCCTGTTTTTTTTGCAGGCTTTTTTTTATTTCTTCTTTATTTTGTAGGTATTCATTAAACCCCCTCGATCGTAGAAAACATGCGTCACATTTCCCACATCCAAAACTTTTAACACCATTGTAACAAGTTAAAGTTTCATCTCTGATGAGTTCCAAACATCCCATATTGTCTGCTAATGCCCATGTTTCAGCTTTGTTTAATGACATTAGTGGCGTTACAAACCTGATATCTCTTCCTATTCCTAAACTTACTGCGTGGTTTAACGCTTTTACAAAAACATCACGGCAGTCCGGGTATCCTGAAAAATCAGTCTCACAAACACCTGTTATTACATCTTCCGCATTTACTTGAAATGCATAGATGGCGGCAAGGGTAAGGAATACGATGTTTCTGCCAGGAACAAACGTTGATGGTATTCCATCTGAATCAGCATTTTTGTGTTCGGGCACTTCAATCTCATTTCTAGTCAAACTACTTATTGCTAACTCATTGATTACATTAACATCTAAAATTTTATGTGAGCTTACGTTTAGCTTCTTTGCAAGTTGCTCCGCTATTTTAATTTCTTCACTGTGGCGCTGGCCGTAGTCGAAGGTTAAACAGTGCACGGAGTCATACTCAGCGAAAGCCTTCACTAAGCACGTAGTTGAATCTTGACCTCCACTGAATACAACTACTGCTGTTTTTCCTGACATATAAACTCCTTATTATTCAATTTGATGAAATTAAAAAGCATCATATGGTGCGTTTTGTGTTGCTTTGTTGTTGAATGTATTCTACAGTTTCATTGTTTTAGTTCAATCAGTCAAACCATTGGTAGCTGTAGATGGTCATCTCGTAGAGCAAATTCATCACACTCATACCACGAGATTAAATTTTAATTTAATGATTTTTATTGTTTTTTTGTGATTTTACTTCAAGTGGTTACATCAAAAACAGCTTATTTTTTATCAAGATATCTTTAATTTTCATAATGTAAGGGGGTGCTGCTAACTGTTCAAATAATCTCATTTCATACTAAGCCAAGGATGTTTCTCTATTGCATCCAAAGATTTACTTCATTCAAGGATAATTTAAATGAATGCTTCATTAAGCGCTCAGGGGCCTTCTGTTGCCCAACGTCAGGGATTTTCACTTCGTAAGCTGTTTTCTCGGCAACGCGTCGTGAATTTCCTCAAGGTGATCCTGCCGTTTGCCGTACTGGCTTCGTTCTTCCCAGAAGTGGCTCTCGCTGCTGGCGGTAAGGACATGCTGCAATCCGGCGATGCCGATGTTAAGGCAACCGCAGGTTCTGGTTCCACCATGGTCAAATGGATCGTCCTGGTCGAAGTGCTGGTTGGTGCCGTGATGTATATGGCCACCAAAAACCTCAAATACCTCTCCGGCTTCATCGTGGTCTCTGTCCTGATCGCGGTGGGTATGAAAGTCGCCGGGTATTAATCGGGGGCGGTATGTCGGGAAACGATCTGAACAAATACCGTTTCCCGAAAACACTGAGAACACAAGACCGCTGGTTTGGGTTTTGTCTTGATGAATTAATCCCCGTGGCTATTACTGGCGGCTGGTTTATCTGGCAGCAGAAATATATCACGGGGATTATTTTGGCGGCGCTGGTGTTCTGGGCCATTCACAAAGCCAAAAAGGGGAAGGGCAGTAGCTGGCTGCGTGACCTTGCATATTGGTATTTACCGACCTCGCTCGGCAAAGGCGTCTACAAGGTGGTCCCTGAATCGTGTTTTCGGAAATGGATAAAATAGGCAGGCGATAATGGAACACTCAGCACGTCTCAACTCAAACCGTATTATTGCCATCGGCTTTATTGTCATGGCGCTGTTGATTGCTGCGCTGACGGTGGCCGTCATTATCATGGCTATCAACAACTATCGCCTGCAGAACGAGAAACAGGTGGTGGCAGTCCCCATGTTGTTCAAGGCGCCGTTCGGCGTCTCGCAAAACAGCGCTGATGCATCGTATCTCGAGCAAATGGCGCTCTCCTTTGTCGCGTTACGTCTCAATGTGACCCCTGAGACGGTCAACGCCTCACATTCCACCCTGCTCATGATGGTCAAGCCGGCGGCGCAAAACGCCCTCAAGATTGTCCTGGCCGAGGAGGCCAACCGTATTAGGGCCAGCAACGTCAATGCGGCTTTCTTCCAGACCAGCGTGAAAGTCTATCCCGCCCAGGGGCGTGTTGATATTCGCGGTGAGCTGCGTACCTGGATCGGTGACAGCGCCCCGGAAAAAGCCCTCAAGCATTACTCCCTTTATATCGATCGCAGCGAGGGTGTGACCTGGCTGGCCAAGTTCGTCGAGGTAAACGATGAAAACTAAACGTCGCTATGCGCTGATGGTTGTCGCTCTGACGGCCTGCTTCGGCGCCCAGGCCGGCACGGTGGATGCGCCGGTCACTATCCCACTGCAGAACGGCAGTCAGGCGCATGTTTCACTCAGCAACAGCGAACCCAACCTGTTCAACGTCCCCGGCGATCGCGTGACGTTCGTCAGCGGCGTGGATGAAAGCCTGGTCAATTATGAGCCGGCGGCCAACGGCGGGCTGGTACTGAGTACGCTCAATAAAAAGCCGTTCAGTTTTGTTATCGAAACCGAGCGGGGCATGAACTATTCCATTCGCGCCGTACCGCGTGCCGGTGTCGGCCGCACGTTCTCACTGGTGGGGGAGAGCCAGGGCGTTTCTGTGGCTGCCAAAGGCTGGGAAGAGGGGCAGCCCTACGAGTCCATGCTGGTCTCGCTCAACAAGTCATTGATGGAGGGTCGGTTGCCGGCCGGCTATGGGCAGATGCCGGTCACGCGGGAAGCGCTGGCCGCACCTTACGGTTTGCGGGCACAGGCGCAGCAGGTCTGGACAGGGCATCACCTGAAGGTGGTTCGTTTTGAGGTCAGCAATCCCGGCAGCGCCAGCCAGTGGGTCAATGAGCACGACTTCTGGCAACGGGGTGTGCGGGCGGTGATGTTCGATACACCTACCCGGCAGATTATCGGCGGCGGTCGCATGAGCGTGTGGATCACCTTGTCCGAGGGAGGCCGCTGATGGCGAACATCAATGTGCTGGTCAAGCGCAAGCAATATCTCTGGCTGGGCGCGGTCGCGCTGGCGGTCGCCGCGGCCATCGGCGGCGGTTATTACTTCTCGCAGGATGCGGAGCTGGAGACACAGCACCCTGCCGAACCGGCTCCCGACCTGACCGGGGTGGTCGACAATACCTTTGACGATCGCGTGCAGCAGCATGCCATCACCCAGACTCAGGCCGCGCAGGCCGAAATTAACAAGCAGTTTACCGCCCTGCGTCAGGAAATCGACCTGCTGAACAAATCGCGTCTGGAAGATCAGAAGCGCATGCAGGTGCTGGAAGACGAAAACAAGAACCTGAAACAGTTTGGCGGACCGGGGAGTCAAGCAACACCAGGGAACCCGGCCCCCGGTTCCGCCCCCTTACCGCCGCTGGTTAACGGCGTGACGCCCGAGGGCGAGCCGATGCCGACGCAGTTCCCGCCGGCACCGGGTGGCGCTGTTCCGCCGCCGACGGCGTTCTATCCGGGCAAAGGCGTCACACCGCCACCGAACGTTGACTACAAGCCTATCCCCGTGCCCGGCCGTCTCTATCGCAAGTCACTGGTGCCGCCGGAGACCGGCCCCAGGAAAAAGAAGTACCCCTATATCCCGACCGGCAGCTTCGCCAAATCCATCCTGATTGAGGGGGCGGATGCCAACGCATCAGTGACCGGGAACACGGCCACGGTGCCGATGCAGGTACGGGTGACCGGCCGGATCGAGATGCCGAACAGCAAGACCTATGACGCGACCGGCTGTTTTATCAGCATGGAAGCCTACGGCGACGTCTCCAGCGAACGCGCCATTGTGCGCACCCGAAAAATCAGCTGCATTCGCGGTGACGACATTATCGATCAGGACATCGACGGCCACGTTTCCTTTATGGGCAAGAACGGCGTCAAGGGCGAGGTGGTGATGCGCAACGGCAAGATCCTCGGCTTTGCCTGGGGCGCCGGGTTCCTTGACGGGTTGGGCGAGGGGGCCGGCCGGGCGGCGCAGCCGACCGTTGGTCTTGGGGCAACGGCCAGCATGGGCGCCGGCGATATTGCCAAATCGGCCATTGGCGGGGGGGCCAGCAAAGCCGCTTCAACGCTCAGCGACTATTACATCAAGCGGGCTGAGCAGTATCACCCGGTTATTCCGATCGGCGCCGGCAATGAGGTCACGGTGGTGTTCCAGGAAGGCTTCCAGATGAAGACTATCGAGGAGGTGGCGGCGGAAAAAGAGAGCCGTCAGCAGGGGCAGACCGAAGGGAGCGACCAGCCTAAATCCGGGCAAAGCCTGAACGGGTTCAACACCGATCAGATGCTGAACCACCTCGGCAAGCTTGATCCGGCTCAGTTCGGTCTCGGCACATCAACAACAGGAGAGCGGTGACACCATGAATAACAACGACAAACCCAATATCTGGTATTTCGATGACTTTCCCTTTACTGGCAGCGATTTCGCTCGAGTGGGGAACATCATCGTCTGTGGCCGAACCGGGGCGGGGAAAACGACGCTGATGCAGTCCATCGTGGATAAATACAGCGCGGATGCCGTGCGGCAGGGCATTTCTATTGCACCGACACCGCCTTCTGAGGATGAGGCCAAATCATGACTGAACGAAAAATGACAGGGCTATATGTCTTTTTATTGCTGGCCTGGTGGGGCGGTTGGCTTGCGCTCGATATGTGGCGCATTGAGCGCCTGCTGACCGATGCCGACAAGTGGGCCGGTTTTCGGCGAGACATTCTCTGGTGTACGGGGTCGGCGGTGGTCTCCGTGATTCTTTTCATGGCAACCGCGGAGAAAAAATCCGCCGTTTGCGTACTGCTGGGGTTCCTGGCTGCGGCAGTGGGCATCTCGACCGCGTTCGTCGTCAGTGATGCTTTTATTCACTGGGGATTTGATATGTCGCTGTTATCGGATGCGATTTCGGTAGTTGGAATAGCGATGGTGCCAATGTTGCCGTTTGCGGCTTTTCTCGTGGCAAGGTCATAAGGAGACTCAATGAAAACGCACATCATGAAATCACTGTTTTTATTCCCCGCCTTGGGTGGCGTGCTGCTGATGGCAGGCTGTGCCGGCGTCAGCAGCGAGTTTGGCTGTAACGCCACCACCTCCGACAGCTGCATGACGATGGAGCAGGCTAACGAGAAAGCCAAGTCGCTGGAAGAGGGCAGCGAAGCAAAGCCGGCTGCGGCCGCATTGCCTCGCCTGGCTGACGGCGACTTTGCGGCAGTGGGGCGAGATACCGGCCCCGTCCCTGTCTCAGCCGGCAGCACGTCCCGTTTGTTGCCTCGGCAGGGAACAGTATCCCCGGCGCGGGCGCTTCCGGCATATCCGGCGATTGCTGCGCCGGCCGCCATCGTGACGACCGCCAGTACCTGCACGTTGCCGCGCTGTGCCGGTGTCGGCAGCACCCGACCGGCACGTCAGGCCGAGCAGACCGCGCAGCTGTGGATCGCGCCCTGGATTGACAGTCAGGACGTCTATCACCAGCCGGGCAAGGTGCTGTTCGTGGTTAAACCTGCCGTCTGGGGCCAGCCCCAGTCCGTGTACTGACAGGAGCCGTAAATGAATTTGCTCGACAAAGTCACCCATACTGCCAACAGCCTGCTGTCGGCGCTGAAAATGCCGGATGAAGCCTCCGCCGCCAACAAGGTATTGGGTGATATGAACTTTCCGCAGCTAAGCAGCGTACTGCCCTATCGCGACTATGACGAAGAGAGCGGGCTGTTTATCAATGCCGGCTCCATCGGCTTTGTGCTGGAAGCGCTGCCGTTGGCCGGCGCCAACGAACAGGTGGTTCTGACGCTCGAAAGTCTGCTGCGCACCAAGTTGCCGCGAGGGATCGCGTTGTCCGTTCACCTGATGGCCAGCAAGCGCGTCGGCGATCTGGTGGAGTCTGGCCTGCGTGACTTCTCCTGGTCGGGCAAGGACGCGGACAAATTCAACGCCATCACGCGGGCCTTCTACCTGATGGCGGCAGAAGGTCGCTTTTCCCTGCCGCCGGGCGTCGATATGCCGCTGACGCTGCGTAATTACCGGGTATTCATCTCCTATTGTGTCAAGAGCAAGCGCCGCAACAAGGCGCTCATCACCGAGCTGGAGAACCTGGTCAAGGTGCTGCGTGCGTCGCTGATGGGGGCGAAAATTCCGACAGAGTCGCTTAATGACGAAGACTTTATCAACGTTGTGGGCGAAATCATCAACCACGATCCGAGCCAGCTATACAACAAGCGTCGCAAACTCGACCCGCTGAAAGACCTGAACTTCCAGTGCATCGACAACGGGTTTGGCATGGACGTGTATCCCGATTGCGTCAAAATAAACCTGCGTGATGCCGGCAGCAAGAAAGGCAGCGTGGCGCGGGTGATGAACTTCCAGCTCGAGCAGAACCCGGAGATGGCCTTTCTGTGGAACACCGCCGACAACTACGGCAACCTGCTGTATCCCGAGCTGTCGATCGCCACGCCGTTCATTATTACGCTGACGCTGGTCGTTGAAGAGCAGACCAAGACCTCTTTCGAGGCGAACCGCAAGTACATCGATCTGGAGAAAAAATCCCGCACCTCCTACGCCAAATTCTTCCCCGGCACGCTGGAGGAGATGAAGGAGTGGGGCGATCTGCGCCAGAGTCTGGCATCCAACCAGACGGCGATCGTCTCCTTCTTCTATAACGTGACGGTGTTCTGTGAAGACAATGACAGCGTGGCACTGCGCTGTGAGCAGGACGTCATCAACAGCTACCGCAAGAACGGTTTTGACCTGATATCGCCGCGCTTCAAGCAGCACTGGAATTTCCTGGCCTGCCTGCCGTTCATGGCCGAGCACGGCGTCTTCCAGGACTTGGCGATGCATGGCGCGGTGCACCGCGCCAAGACCCTGAATGTAGTCAACCTGATGCCGATCGTCGCCGACAACCGTCTGGCCCCCTCCGGTCTGCTGGCGCCCACCTACCGCAACCAGCTGGCGTTCATCGACATCTACTCCGAGGTGATGCGCAACACCAACTACAACATGGCGGTGGCCGGGACGTCAGGCGCCGGTAAAACCGGTCTTATTCAGCCGATGCTGCGCAGCGTGCTGGATACCGGTGGCGCCGCCTGGGTGTTCGATATGGGCGATGGTTACAAGAGCCTGTGCGAAAACATGGGCGGGGTTTACATCGACGCACAGACGCTGAAATTCAACCCGTTCGCCAACGTGAAGGACATCAACCTGTCGGCGACGCAGATCGCCAACCTGATTTCGGTGATGGCCAGCCCCGACGGCAGCCTTGACGAAGTTCATGAGAGCCTGCTGGAGATGGCGGTCAAGGCAGCCTGGTTGAGCAAGCAAAAGAACGCCCGTATTGATGATGTGCGTGACTTTCTGCGCGACGCGATGGATGAGGATGTCTATCGCGATTCGCCGACCATCCGCAACCGCCTGCATGAAATGACCATCCTGCTGGATAAATACTGCTCCGACGGCACTTATGGTGAGTTCTTCAACTCCGACGAACCGTCGCTGCGCGATGACGTCAACATGGTGGTACTGGAGATGGGCGGCCTGAAAAATCGACCTGATCTGCTGGTTGCGGTGATGTTCTCGCTGATGATCTACATCGAGGGGCGGATGTACCAGACATCGCGTCAGAGCAAGAAGCTGTGCGTTATCGACGAAGGCTGGAAGCTGCTCAACTTCAAGAATGCCAAGGCGGGCGAGTTTATCGAAGAGGGTTACCGTACCGCGCGCCGTCACCGCGGGGCGTACATCACCATTACCCAGAACATCAAGGACTTTGACTCGGACACCGCCAGCTCGGCCGCGAAAGCCGCCTGGGGCAACTCCTCCTACAAGATCATCCTGATGCAGGACGCCTCCGAGTTCAAAACCTATCTGCAGAAAAACCCGGACAACTTCACCCAGCTGCAGCAGGACATGATCGGGAAGTTCGAATCGGCCAAAGACCAGTGGTTCAGCTCCTTCATGCTGATGGTCTCCGGCAAGGTCAGCTGGCACCGCCTGTTTGTCGATCCGCTGAGCCGCGCCATGTACTCCTCCCAGGGCCAGGACTTCGAGTTCATGCAGGCTCGGCGTGAGCAGGGTGTTTCGGTGCACGATGCGGTGTATGAGTTGGCGCACCGCAACTTTGGCGAGGAGATGGCGCGCATCGAGCGCTGGGTGGAAGAGAACTATACGGGGAGGGCTGCCGCATGACACTGCCTGCCATTATCACGACCCCCAACAGCTCGGCACAGAAACGTGCCATTGTGCTGTGGGGTGCGGTCTGCGTGCTGATTGCCGTTCTGCTCAGCGTGGGAGCCACGCTGTGGCTGCTGCAGCGTCAGCCGGCGATCGTCACTTTCGACATGAAACAGACCATGGAGGCGTTCTACGAGAGCGCCGCCAAGCAATCCCTGCCGCCGGAGCGCAGCAAGCTGCTGGCCGAACGGTTTACCGGCGCGCTGCAAACCAGCATCGCGCAATACCAGCAGCGCAACCACGTGATCATCCTGGTCTCGCCGGCGGTGGTGGGAGGGGCAAAGGACGTCACTCGCGAGCTGCAGCGAGATATTGCTGCCCGAATGCAGCGGGGCAATACCGTCAGCGGTGATAAGGAGTCGCAACCATGATTATTGTGGACGCTGATATTCGTGGGCTTGTTGCAGCGATGAATGTCCATGGATTTCGCACGTATGCATCATGCCAGGGGCATGGTTTTCCTGTCGATAGGATTAAACCTTATGTGGCGTTTACCTCCCGCGGGTCAGAGGCAGCCAGACTGGCTCGGATGCTGAGGGAAGATGCTGAGTCTTCAGCACCACAACTGCTGTGGGGATGGGAGGTGACAGCGAGCTTTAACAGCGTTTTCAGGCTGTGTTTCCGTTTACACCCGACTGGTCCTCAACACTGGTGGTTACGATACTGCCGCAGTTCCCTGAAAAAGGACTTTGGCAATATCGGTCAGATGCTTAAATCAGCGGGAGGTGAGCCAGGCAACGGGGTTGACTATTCCGGTATACCAGAGTCCCCCAATAACAAGGGCAGCGATAACGAGCACAGCCACGAAAGTAGCATGGAGTTTGTCATTAAAACGTTTCGAACCAAAGGGATCGGTTGAGTTGCATTCATTGCAGGACTGGGCGGTCACACTTAATGGTTTACCACAATCCACACAAGTTCGCAGTTTTGTTTCCATCAGAATCACTCTCATTAAATAAGGGTATTAGATTGAATCACTATTTACGGTTGTTTTTCAAACAAAATACTCACGAGCGGCAGCGGGATATTGCTGCCCGAATGCAGCGGGGCAACACCGTCAGCGTTGATAAGGAGTCGCAACCATGAAAGCAGATACCGCCTTTTTAGTGGGCATTACGCTGTGTGCATTCGCCATTGCCGGTGGGTATCGGGTGATGATGATTCAGAACAAACCGTCTGAATCTGTGGCGGTTTCTCAGACTCACCAAAAGGATAGCAGCAGCCCCACAGTCCCTGCGACGTTTACCCCGGCGCAGCAGGAGGCCATCGGCCCGCTTGCCCGCGATTACCTGCTGGCGCACCCGGACATTCTGCTGCAGATGAGCGAGAAACTGGAAGCGCAGCAGCAGACCGTGACCAATCGCACGGTGCAAACCGCGTTGACCACGCAGCCGGAACTGCAGGCGACGTTATTGCACGATCCGGCGACGCCGGTTGTGCATCCTGACGGCGGCGTGACCGTGGTGCAGTTCTTTGACTATCAGTGCATCTGGTGCGCGCGTATGGCGCCGGTGGTGGCCGACTTTGTGCGTGACAATCCCGATGTGCGTTTCGTGTTCAAGGAATTCCCCATTTTCGGCAGCCGCTGGCCGATGTCGGTGCAGGCGGCTCGCACCGGCCTGACGCTGTGGCACCTCAAAGGCGGCGATGCCTACCTGGCCTACCACAATGCGGTCTTTGCCTCCGGTGAGAACGAAGGTCGGTTGTCGCAACCAACTGTCAACGCGGCACTCCAGACCGCCGGCACCGCGCCGATGAGCGTGCTGCCCGAGACGGAGAAAACGCTGCTGGCTACGCGCGAGCTGGCCCAGCAGCTGAACATCAGCGGCACCCCCGCCTTTATCGTTATGCCGACCCGCGATGCGCGGGCGGAGCAGGTGACACCGCTGTATGGCGCGGTTGATGTGACGGCGCTGCGGGCCGCGGTCGCACAGGCTAAAGCAGGAGGCCACTGATGCGCGTTGTCTGCCTGGTGTTCTCCTTATCACTGCTGCCTTGCATGGCGTTGGCCAAAGACTTCGGCACCTGGGGCGACCTGTATCCGGTGGCCGAGCCGGACATGCTGCAGACCATTCACGAACGGCTGACCGAGCTGCAGCGCAGTGGACGCTGGGAGCAGGAGATGACGGCGTTCAAAGAGCGCACCGTGCAGCACAGCCAGCGTCCGGAGCCGGTCGCCGGCATCGGCAAGACCGAGCGCTATGCCGAACGCTTCTTCGACCCGAGCGTGCAGCTCTCTTCTGACCTGAAAGACGACAAGGGCCGCGTGTTCGCCCGCAAGGGCGACGTTATCAACCCGCTGGCCACCGTGCCGTTCGTGCAGACGCTGTATTTCATCGACGGCGACGATCCGCAGCAGGTTGCCTGGATGAAGGCGCAGCAGCCGGAGACCCTGATGGTGAAGATCATTCTGGTCAACGGCGACATTCCCAAGACCTCTGTCGCGCTGGACAGCCGTATCTACTTCGATCAGGGCGGGGCGCTGTCGCACCGGTTCGGGCTGACCACGGTGCCGGCGCGCATCACGGCGGCACCGAGCGGCTTGCGGCTGCGTATCGAATCCATTCCTGCCGGCGGCAGCGCGAACTGAAGGGGAGAAGTATGTTTGTGACGCGTAAACGTTTTATTGCGACCGAGAATCAGCTGCAGAGCTGTCGCCAATTGCTGGCCGCGCGCCACGGCGAGTTGATGGCCATCCGCCAGGCGGCGTCGGCAAAGGGTGGGATCTACAAATGCATTCTTGAGTGCCGTGAGGTGGCCCACGAGCTGCGTGAGCAGCTGCCTGCCGATCAGGACGGTCATGGCCTTTATCTGTTCGACAAGCTGGCGCTTATCGACAGTTTGCTGAGCACCTTGGCGGCGTTGTTACCGCCGCAGGATGAAGCACGTCCCACCGCCCGGATCGTTGCCGCCGGTGATGTACATGCGATTTACCGGGGAACGCAGTGGGCGACACATTGCCAGGAGCGTCGCGCATGATCCGGTGCTGGCTCTCGGCGTTGCTGGTCGTGGCAGGCCTGTTTGCGGCGCCGTCTCAGGCGGCGGATGCGGCCTGCCAGGGGCGCTTTGTCAACCCGATCACCGATATCTGCTGGCGCTGCATCTTCCCGCTCTCGATCGGGAGCATTCCGGTCGGGAAAGGGGATTTGCCGGATACCAGCAATCCGGGCAGCCCTATCCAGTTCTGCCCCATGCCGCCGCCGCTTTTTCAGCGTATCGGGATGGCAATGGGGTACTGGGAGCCGATGGCCATGACTGACGTGACCCGTTCGCCGGGCTGCATGGTCAACCTGGGTGGCTTTAGCATCAACCTCGGCAAGATTGGCACCGGCACCGGCGGCAGCAGTGGCAAGGGGGACGTGACCACCGCGTTCTATCACGTCCATTGGTACAAGTACCCGTTGACCTACTGGTTGAACATCATCACCTCCGCGGGCTGCCTGCAGGGTGGGGACATGGACATCGCCTACTTGTCGGAAATCGATCCGACCTGGGGGGACAGCAGCCTGACCACCATTCTCAACCCGGAAGCCGTGGTCTTTGCCAATCCGCTGGCGCAGGGCGCCTGCGCGGCCGACGCCATTGCCAGCGGCTTCCATCTGCCGATCGACGCATTGTTCTGGTGCGCCGGCAGTCAGGGTTCGATGTACCCGTTCAACGGCTGGGTGGCCAAGGAAATCAGCCCGCTGCAGTCGTCGGTGCTGGTCTCGGAAAAGATGGCATTCAAGCTGCACCGCCAGGGGCAAATCATGGAGTCCATCGGCAAAGATCGGGCGGTTTGCTTCGAATACCCGTCGCCGATCATGCCGAAAGAGCGCTGGCGTTATCAGATGGTGAACATGTACCCGGACAGCGCCCGCTGTCACCCGATGGGGCGCAGCGTGATGCGCTGGGAGGTGGGCCACAACTCGCCGGCCAGTAAGAAGAACTTCGGCTACGTCATGTGGCGCAAGCGCAACTGCGTCTTTTTATAAGGAGAAGGTCATGACGACATACAGCAAGGCGACAGGGTTGCTGACAGTGCTCCTGACGGGGGCAACCGTACCGATGATCGCTGTCGGGCAAACGGCGGCAGATCCTGTTGTTACCGCACAGCAGCAGGCGACCGTCCAGGTGGACAGCAACCGGGCATGGCTGCGCGAGCAGGAAAAGCGCTCGGCTGACCTGCACCAAAACACCCCGGTGCCGGAGTTCCTGCGTAATCAGCCGCCGCGTTCGCTGGCGCAGGACGATCAGTCCTTTATCGACCAGCTGGCGGCGAAGCAGCGTCAGGATGCCGCCGAGCAACCGGCCGAGGGTGCGCTGTACTTCGTCTCCTTCGCTATTCCCGAAGAGGGCATGCGCCGCATGCTGCAGGAAGCGCGTCGCTTCGGCATTCCTGCCACGTTGCGCGGCATGGTGAATGGCGACATGCGCGAAACGGTGCAGCGGGTGCAAAAACTGGTGGAAGCCGGCGGCATCGACGGCGTGCAAATCGACCCGCAGCCGTATACCCAGTTTGGCATCACCGCCGTGCCGGCGTTGGTCGTGCGCTGCGCGGCCGGCTTCGATGTGGTGCGCGGCAACCTGCTGATGGCGCAGGCGCTGAAGAAGGTCGCCAAAGACGGCGACTGTGCAGCCACGGCTCAGGCGCTGCTGGACAAGGAGAGCGGAAAATGACCCGCCTGGTGAAGTCTCTGCCCGGATTGCTGGCAACACATGCCCTGGTGCTGGGGACGTTTATCTTCGCCACCGGCGATTGTCGGGCGGAAGGTGATGACGTGTTCCAGACCGGCAGCGAGTTTGCCAAACAGATCGCCGGTCAGGGTACAGGGACGCTGCAGAACACCAACCCGGCCAACGTGTTGCCGAATTACACCGACAACCCGAAAGAAAAAGGCTATTACGGTGGCGTGACGGCCGGGGATGCCAATAACCTCAAAACCGATGGCGGCACGGCCTGGGGCCAGACCGAGGTGGGGCAGGCGGTGACCGATTCGGTGCTCAAAAACCCCAAGGAGCCGATTTCGCACGATGCGCCCTTTATCCAGGCCGGGAAGGAGATTGAGGGTAAGGCCGAGAGCATCGTCGGCAAGACCGGCCCGGACTGCAAGGCCGAGCAGGTGACGCGCAGTGAGTTCACCCGTCATGTGTGCGAGCGCGATACGGCGGTGATGCGTACCTGCGAGCGCGCCACCGACATCGGTGGCCACTATGAGACCCGCTACGAAGACCGTAACGCACACATCGATAAATCGATGATCCGTTGGTGGAAAGAAGGCAACCGCATTCACGGCACCTTTAGCGCGCCGTTTACCGGCAAGCTCACTACGGGGTCGATATACCTCGAGCTGCAGGACGATCTGCACAGCTATGGTGTGCCGCTGGCCTTTTCACTGCTGGGGAATGAGGTGCGATATGGCCGTCAGGACTGGGGCAGCCGGCCGCTGAACGTCGGTAACGTTACGCTCACGCAAGGTCAGCAGGTTGATATTTTCCTCACGATGGACCCCGGTGGCCACCTGGATACCTTTCTAGATGCGATGGTCAGGCAGCTGAGCGGCGGTGGGGGCGGCTCGCCGATGGTGTTCTACGTGAAGTTCGACGGCAGTTCGTCGGTGCAGGTCTGGGTGCCGACCACGTCGACGCCGGCCAACTGTCCACTGGCGCAGGAAGCCGGGGCGGTGAAGGTCAATACCGTTTGCAGTGAGCCGGGCGGCGAACGCACGGTGACGGTAAACGGCCAGACCTACCCGGTGTGGGCCAGCTGCTGGCGCTTTACCGACACCTATCGGCTGCAGGAGGCCGGCCAGGGCAGCTGCGAAGCCTATGCCAACAATCCGGCCTGCACTATTGCCACGCACGGCTGCGCCTTCTCCGATGAGTATGGCCAGTGCCTGCACGAGAACGTGACCTACTCCTGCGAAACCCGCACTACCGGGAACGTGATGCTGTGTGGCGGCCAGATGTACTGCCTGGACGGGGAGTGCGACAAGGCGCAGAAGGGCACTCAGGGTAACGACTTTGCGCACGCCGTTTCCGAGCTGGCTGCGGTGGCGGCCGCCGGCAAGGACGTGGCGGCGTTGAATGGTATCGATGTGCGCGCCTTCACCGGTAAGGGGCAGTCCTGCCGCAAGGCGTTTGCCGGTTTCAGCGACTGCTGCAAGGACTCCGGATGGGGTAACAGCGTCGGGTTGGCGCACTGCGACAGCGAAGAGAAGGCGCTGGGCAAGGCGAAAGAGAACAAATTGACCGTCAGCGTCGGCGAATATTGCAGCAAGAAAGTGCTGGGCGTCTGCCTGCAGAAGAAGCGCAGCTACTGCCAGTTCGACAGCAAGCTGGCGCAGATTGTTCAGCAGCAGGGGCGGGCATGGCAGCTGGGTATCGGCTTTGGCGACGTCAAATCACCGGACTGCCGGGGCATTACCGTAGACGAGCTGCAGCGCATCAACTTCGACCAGCTGGACTTTGCCAATTTCTATGAAGACCTGATGAAAAATCAGAAGGTGCCGGAAGACGCGGCCCTGCTGGAGAAGGTTAAGCAGCAAATTGCGGAGCGCATGAAGGAGGCAGGCAAGTGAAAACGCGCGGGACTTCAAATTTCAATTTGGCGGCACGCGGGTTGGCCAACCGCAGGGCGGCAGCGCTGTTGGGCCTGAGCCTGCTGGGCGCGGCGTTCACCGCGCAGGCCGGCGGCTGGCAGTGGTATGAACGGGAGGCCAAACCTGCTGACGACGATATGCCACCGCCGGCTGCAGCCCCTGTCGCACCGGCCGGGGCACTGCAAAAGCTGCAGTTGCTGCAGCAGTCGCTCAAGGAGCGGCTGGCAGACGCCATCCTGTACCCCAGCACGGAGAACTTTGTGAAGTTTTTCCAGATGCAGAACTACTTTACCCAGCAGGCGGGGCTGTTTGAGCGCTCTGCGCAGCGCGCGTTTTTAGCGCACCCTGAGCTGGATTACAACCTGAAGCACAGCCACTACAACGGCACGGTGAAAAGCCAGCTGGCCGCCGACTTTGCCGCGCAGCGCGAGGCCATCGGCAAAATGGCGCAGCAGTACGGGCTGATGCTGTTCTATCGCGGCGCCGAGCCGATCGACGGTCAGCTGGTGAGCGTGGTGAAGGGTTTTCGGGACAGCTACGGGCTGTCGGTGGTGCCGGTGACCGTTGATGGGGTGGTCAATCCTGCGATGCCGGAGAGCCGGCGCGATGCGGGACAGTCACAGCGGCTGGGCGTCAGCCATTTCCCGGCGCTGGTGCTGGTTGACCCACGCAGCGGCGCGGTCAAGCCGCTGGCCTACGGCTTTATCAGCCAGGACGATCTGGCCAAACAGTTCCTGAACGTCTTTACCGACTTCAAACCCAATTATTGAGGAGCGTTGAATGCGAAAATTGAAATTCCCTGACATCGACGCGACCGGCGGTTGGGTCGCGGCCTTCGGGATCTGGTTTCATATCGTCGCCGGCCTGGTGCACCGGGCGCCGGATATGGCGGTGACGCTGGCCGAGTTTATCGCGCTCACCCTGACGGTGTGCGGCGGTTACAAAATCCTCGATGAGCTGGCGCGCGTCCCCAAACGGCAGCGCGACGAGGCGGAAAAACAGGCCTATATCGCGGCACATCGTGAACAGGCGAGCACAGACGAACAGCACGGGGCCGGGGAGGTGCAGAATGCGGATCGCTAACATCGCCTGGCTGGCGCTGCTGTTAACCGGGCTGGCGCACGGCTCCACAATTGATGAGATAGCGGCGCTGCAGAAAAATGCCGGCGTCAATCGGGCGCCATCAGCGACGTCCGTCCCCGCTCCGCGGCCGGCGGCAGCGCCACGCTGGTTTACGCTCAGCAACGGCGCGCGCGTCAACCTCAATGACTGGAAGGTGGTGCTGTTTATGCAGGGGCACTGCCCGTACTGCCACCAGTTTGATCCGCTGCTGAAATCGCTGTCGGAACGGGTCGGCTTTTCCGTGTTCGCCTACACCTTTGACGGCCAGGGCGATGCCACGTTCCCGGAGGCCATTCCGGCGCCGCCGGAGGTGATGCGTACTTTCTTCCCCGGCCTGCCGGTGGCGTCGCCGACAACGTTTTTGGTGAACGTCAATACGCTGGCGACCTACCCGATGATCCAGGGGGCCAGCGATGAGCGCGGCTTTATGGCGCGTCTCGACACCGTATTACAGGAAGCAACGTTAAGAGGAGATCACCGTGAATAAATCAGAGCGTCACATCATTACTGCCAAGCTGGGCGCAGGGTCTCCGGAACAGTGTATTGCCAGCGCGCGTGCGGAATACAAGCGTGACAGCGCGCGGCTTACTATTTTTCTTCATCTGACGGTGCTGTTTTTTGTGGCGGCCGTCGCACTCTGGATGGTCAGTCACTGGTGGTTTGGACATGCATTTGTCAAAGAGTACGCTGCGGACTCGCGTGAGTTTCATATGATGAACATGTGGAACGTACTGATGTACTTCATGCCTGCCATGTTTGCCGCGCTGTCAGCCGGGTGCCTCGCGGTCGCGCTGGTCTTTGAGAGTCTGGGGCTGTTTAGCCTTTATATCACCCTGCTGTGGCAAAAGTGCTGCATGTACCGCCAGTCTCGCCAGCGCCGGGAGGATGCATGAAATTACGTGCCCTTTTTATCGGCCTGACGCTGGGGCTGGCGAGCGTTGCCCCGGCCGTCGCCGATATGAACAGCGACATGAACCAGTTTTTTGACAAGCTGGGGTTTGCGTCCAACACCACGGCACCTGCGGTCTGGCAGGGGCAGGCGGCCGGCTATGCGTCGGGCGGCTCGATTTATGCCCGTACCGGCGTCAAACAAATTCAGCTGATCTCGATGTCGTTGCCGGATATCAATGCCGGCTGCGGCGGCATCGATGCGTACCTGGGGGCGTTCAGCTTTATCAACGGCGAGCAGCTGCAGCGCTTTACCAAACAGATCATGTCCAACGCCGCCGGCTACTTCTTCGATCTGGCCTTGCAGACTACCGTGCCGGAGCTGAAAGATGCCAAAGACTTCATCCAGAAAATGGCCAGCGACATCAATGGCATGAACATGAGCAGCTGCCAGGCGGCGCAGGGCATTGTCGGCGGGCTGTTCCCGCGCACACAGGTCTATCAGAAGAAAATCTGCCAGGACATTGCCGGTGAATCCAACATCTTCGCCGACTGGGCCGCGTCACAGCAGGGGTGCACCGTGGGCGGGAAAATGAATTCGGTATTGGATAAGGCCGGGGACAAGGACAAGGAGCGTATCTCCAAGAACATCAACATTATGTGGGATGCGTTATCCAAAAACCGCATGTTCGACGGCAACAAGGAGTTGAAGGAGTTCGTGATGACGCTGACCGGCTCGCTGGTGTTCGGCCCCAACGGCGAAATCACGCCGCTGCCGCCACGCACCACCGATCAGAGCATCATCAAGGCATTGATGGAGGGGGGCACCGCCAAAATCTATCACTGTAACGACAGCGAAAAGTGCCTGAAGGTGGTGGCTGACACCGATGTCACCATCAGCAGTGACAAGGCCCTGAAAGGGCAAATCAAAAAGATGCTGCTCAGCATTGAGAACAAGGCGCGCAGCGACGATAAGTTGAGCGACGAGGAAAAAGGACTGATTTCCAGCACGCATGTACCCCTGCTGACCTACCTGACTGACCCGCAGATGCTCGGCGTGTCCAATGCGATGGTGCACCAGTTGGCCGACTATGTGGGATACGACATCCTGATGCAGTACCTGCAGGAGTTGATGGGCGGTGCGCGCGCCATGTTGGCAACCGGGAACTACCCGCAGTCGACTATCGACGTGATTAATGACAATTTCACGCAGGCCGGGCAGCTTATCGCCTCCCTGCAATCGCGCGTACAGGTGCAGACCGATGCCCTGCTGGTCGTCGAACAGCAGATGCGTTACATGCGCCAGCAGGTGTCCAGCAAGATGCTGACGCGTTACCAGAACAACTATCAGTTCGGGGAGGCGCAATAACATGACGGAAATCTATGTCATCGGCGGCTCGGAGTGGCTGGCGCAGAACCTTAACGCGATCGCGGCCTTCATGCAGACCGATACCTGGGACTGGATACGGAATTTTGCGGTGGCCATCAGCGTGCTGGTGCTGGCCGTGCGGTATACCGCGCGCCGCGACCTGATGGATATCCTGGGCTGGGTGTTTGTGCTGGTGTTCTCCTCGGCGTTGCTGACCAAGGCGCAGCCTGTACAAATCATCGATCTGTCCAATCAGCGTTCGATCCAGCGGGTGGCCAATGTGCCGCTGGGGATCGTGCTGCCGGCAACCGTCATCACCCGCATCGGTTACGCCATGGTGCTGGGCTACGAAATGGTGTTCAGCCAGCCGGATGCGGTGACTTACAGCAAGACCGGCATGCTGTTCGGCTCGTCTTTGGTGGCAAAAAGCACCGATTTCACCTCGCGTAACCCGGAACTGAGCGACCTGTTCAGCGATTACGTTCAAAACTGCGTGGTGGGCGATATCCTGCTAAACCGTAAGTACAGTTTTGATGAGCTGATGAATTCGCCCGAACCGTACACGTTGATTTTCAGCCGCCCCAGCCCGCTGCGCGGCGTGTTCAACAAGGACGGCCGCTTCCAGGCGTGTGAGGAGGTTGCCGGGCCACTCAAGAATCTGCTTGTCCACGATACCAGTAATACCGGCCAGACCTTCCTTTATTATGCGAGCCGCCTGTTTGGCAGTCGCCCGGACAGTAATCAGTTGTTTGCTCAACTGCTGGGGAACAGCTACCAGTATTTTTACCAGAACCAGAAGACGGCCAGCGACATCATCAAGCAGAACATCGTCATGAACGGCCTGCGCAGCGGCATCATGAGCTACTCGGCGCGCAGCGGTGACACGGCGGGTATGCTCAACATCGCCAGCACGTCGGCCATCGAGAAGCAGCGCCTGTCCCAGGCCACGCTCGGGCAGGTGATGATGCGTTCCTTACCGCTGCTGCAGGTCATCCTGATCGGCATGATGATGGGGATGTTCCCCATTCTGGTGATTGTCGGCATGGTGAATCAGGGCAAGGAAGTGGCCAAATACTATGTGTTCGGCTGGCTGTGGGTAATGAGCTGGCCGCTGTTGTACGCCATTCTCAACAGCGCGATGGCGTTTTACGGCCAAAAGGCCGGCTCGCCCGTGGTGCTGAGCAACCTGTCTACGGTGAAGCTGAACTACTCCGATCTGGCCAATACCGCCGGCTATATCTCCAGCATGATCCCGTTCATCTCCTGGTATATCGCCAAAGGGCTGGGGCAGGGGCTGATGAGCGTCAGCCACAGCATGACCGGCGCCTACCAAAGTTCGGCGTCGTCGGCGGCGATGAGCGTATCGGATGCCAACTACAGCTTCAACAACATGCAAACCGACAACGTGCAGGGTAACACCTGGGATACCAACAGCAGCGTGCGCGCCGGCCAGATGACTAAACAGTTGTCGACAGGGGGCTCGCAAACCCAGACCGCGGACGGCAGTCAGGTGTTTGACTCAACCGGCTCGACATCGAAACTGCCGGTGGATATCGGTGTGACGAAGCAGATTGCGACCGCGCAGCAGGAAATGGCACGGGAAGCCGAGACCCAGGCGCAGACATCCATGCAAGGCTTCAACAGCAATATCAGCAGCGCCTGGACGCAGCTGTCGCAGTTTACCGGCCAGCGTGGCAGCAGCGACAGCATGACCCACGGTGCCGACACGGCGCAAAACAGCCAGTCCAGCATCGCAGCGCACAAAATGGCGAGCGCAGTGGAAAGCTATGCCAATGCCAACAATGTCAGCAAAGAGCAGGCAACCAGCGAATTGGCATCACGTTCGATGGATGTTTCTGGCGGTGGAGAAGTGCGAGGCGGTGTTAGAGGAAGCTATGGACTCAAGGTGTTAGGCAATGGAGTAACAGCTGAAGGTTACGCAGGTCTATCTGCTGGCTTTAAAGGGACTGACCATGATGCGCATTCAGCCAGCAGTGGTACTAGGTCCAGTCAGGATGCGCGTCACGACCAGAGCGCTCAGGCCGCTGCCGACTTTAAGGAGGGGATGGAATACCTGACCAGCCAGCGAACCAGTCAGTCCGGCAGTCATACGGATAACAATGCAGATTCGCGTATTGATCAGCTTTCTTCGTCCTTGTCAGGCGCCAAGAGCAGCTACGAACAATACAGCAGTGCACATACCCGCAGCCAGGAACTGTCACAGCAGGCTTCTCGTACCGAGAGTCTCAGTGGCGATATGCGCGAGAACCTGAGCCAGCAGTTTGCGCAGTACGTGATGGACAAGGCACCAAATGACGCCGGCAACATTCTGACCGGGCAATCGCAGGATGCCGTTGCCGCGCGTCAGTCGCTTGCGCGTGATTTTGTGCGTGAACAGGTGGCGCCGCAGGTGGATGCACAATACCAGTCCAGCAGCAGTTCGCTTGGCGCCGGCATGGGGTCTGTTGGTGGTGGAGGCTCAGGCCAGGATATTCAGGCTGATTATCAAAACCACCAGAATGCGGTTGAAAACAGAACCTCACAAGCCGGAATACGCAATGATGTGGGGACTCAGGTTAATGGTATGGTTGATAATAACCAAACAGTCCAACAAAAAGCTCAGTCAGATATTCATAGTCAACAGCAAAATGTTGAAGGGCAGAGAAACGAACTGCAGCAACATCATTCATCAGAACGAACTGCACAAAATAAAACTTATACCCTTGAAAAGGGTAGGCAGGAAGGTATTCCAGGTGCAAGTAGTCAAGATGAAATGATGGAGAAAGCGAAAGTTATGCAGGATAAATTCAATAAAGAACGGGGTGGCAAATGACAATTACACATAAGACGGTACAAGAAGAAGCAAAGAAACTTAAGTCCATTTTTGAGACCGGCGATGTTGAAATTCCTTCATTTTGGAACTGTGCATGGCCGGGGATGCTTCTTGTGGCCTGGTTAGTATTGTGGCCTTTTATTGCGTTCGGAATACTTAGTGAACCATCCGAAGGGATAGTAATAGCTATTGGATTTGGAGCTTTTCTCGGTTTTTTGGTGTCTATAGCTATTTTTAATACTAGAAGCCTATATCTAGCTATTCCGTCAAGTTTTAGGAACGAGTCGAAAGTTTTTGCTTTAGTGAAAAATAAGATCAAATACTACTTGATGACATTCGTAGTAATAAATTTCTTTGTCGGCTGCTTTGCCGAAAGCAGTAAAGCAGGTTCTTTCTTGTATACATTCGTGACCATAGCTGCGATGGTTATTCTGGCATTTATATTTGCAGCCGACATAGGTCGTTACCGCCTTTCCGTATTTTCTTCGGTGCTGGAGCTTATCAAATCCCGCAAACAGGGAGGTGAGTAACGGTGGCTAAGATCTCTGCCAAAACGCATACCACCACCCTGCGGCTCGATGACGGTACGTTTGGGCGTCTGCAGCGTATGGTGGCTGAGAACCCCCTCTACAGTCCTTCTCATGTGATGCGCGGTGCCCTGCTGGCTCTCAGTCGATTAACTGACAGTGAACGTGAAGCCTGCATTCTGGCCGTAGCAAAGGGAGGTGTTGATGAGCTTTAACGCCAAGGACATGACGCAGGGCGGGCAGATCGCCTTTATGCGCCTGCGCATGTTCACGCAGATCGGCAACCTGATTTTCTACTGCCTGTTTATCGCCTTCTTCCTGGTGGCGATTTGCACGCTGTTGTGGCGCGTGTCCATCCAGAACCTCACGAACGGCCTGATTTATTGGTGGGTCTGGATGGTGGAAGGCTGGCCGAGCATATCGCCGTCAGAGACCCTCTACCATCTGGATTATTACGGCAAGACGCTGACCTACACCGCCAAACAGGTGCTGCTCGACAGTTACGTCTCCTACTGCGGTCAGCTGATTTGGCGTGAAGGGATCTTTGCCTGCATCGTGGCGGTGGCCGCGTGTGTGACGGGTTTTGTGGTCACCGTGTGGATACTTGGCCGTCAGGGCAAGCAGCAGAGCGAGGATGAAATAACCGGCGGGCGAACACTCACCGATAACCCTGCGGTGGTGGCCAACATGCTCAAACGCGATGGTATGGCGTCCGATATCATTATTGATGGGCTGCCGCTGCTAAAAAACAGCGAGGTCAAAAACTTCTGCGCCATGGGCAGCGTCGGTACGGGTAAGTCACGGCTGTATCGCAAGGTGATGGACTATGCCCGCAAACGCGGTGACATGGTTATTGTCTACGACAAGTCCTGTGATTTTGTCAAAGACTACTACGATCCGCAGCACGATAAAATCCTCAACCCGCAGGATGCACGCTGCGTCGGCTGGGATTTATGGTCGGAATGTCTGACACTGCCGGATTTTGAGAACGTCGCCGATATCCTTATCCCCATGGGCAGCAACGAAGATCCGTTCTGGCAGGGGTCGGCCCGCACCATCTTTGTGGAAGCGGCCTACCGCATGCGCAATGACGAAGATCGCAGCTACGCCAAGTTGCTCAATACGCTGTTGTCCATCGATCTGCCGCGGCTGCGTGCTTATCTCGAGGGCACGCCGGCGGCCAACCTGGTGGACGGCAAAATCGAGAAGACCGCCATCTCCATTCGCAGCGTGCTGACCAACTATGCGAAAGCGCTGCGTTACATGCAGGGCGTGGAGAAACTGGGGGCATCGTTCACCATCCGTGACTGGATGCGCGGCGTGAAGGACAACGGCAAAAACGGCTGGTTGTTCCTGACCTCCGATTCAGCCAGCCACAAGGCGCTCAAACCGCTGATCTCCATGTGGCTCTCAATCGCCTCACACAGCTTGTTGTCGATGGGCGAAAACCCGGACCGCCGCGTCTGGATTTTTGCCGATGAATTACCCACCCTGCACAAGCTGCCGGACCTGGTGTCCATCGTTCCGGAAGCGCGCAAGTTCGGCGGATGCTTTGTGTTGGGATTCCAGACCTACTCTCAGCTTGAAGATATTTATGGCGTCAAGGCGGCGGCCACCCTGTTCGGGGTGCTGCGCACCCGTTTCCTCTTCAGCGTGCCGGATCGCGTGGGTGCCGAGTTCGCCGCCGGCGAAGTCGGTGAAAAAGAGTATCGCAAGGCCTCCGAGCAGTTTTCCTACGGGGCTGACCCTGTCAGGGACGGGGTGTCCGTCGGTAAGGATTTGGAGCGCATGCAACTGGTGAGCTACAGCGACATCCAGACGCTGCCTGATTTGTGCTGCTATGTGACGCTGCCGGGGCCGTACCCGGCCGTCAGGCTGCAGATGGTATACAAAAAAGTCAGGCAGGTCGCGCACCCCTATGAACCTCGCAAGATGGATGCCGCTGCCGATGGGCGGCTTGTATCGGCGATCGAAATGCGGGAAGCCGAAACCGGCAATATGGATGCCTTGTTCGCTGCTACCCCTATCCTGCCGGCGGCCAGTGCGGACAAGCCCGCTGATGCCCCTGTCTCTGCCGTGAGTACGGCGCCGACAGAGAACCCCGCTAGTGATGTGCCTGTCATGTCAGCTGTTGCCACCGCGACAGGGGGGCAGGAGGCGGAACTGAAACAGAAACCGGCGCACGGTGATGATGATGCAGAACGGGGGGAGCTGCCCCCCGGTATCAGTGGCGACGGCGAAGTGGTGGACATTGCGCAATATGAAGCCTGGCAGGCGCAGCAGCAGTCTATGGGGCAGCAAGCCATGCAGCGCCGTGAAGAGACCAATATCAATATCGACAGGCATCGGCGCGAGCTGGCCGAAATTCATCATGGGAACAGCGAACCGGGAGATGAATTCTGATGATGAGCATTGGCCAGGTCGGACCCGCCGGTAAAGCCGGCGACTACTACACCCATCAGGACAACTACTATGTGCTGGGCAGCATGGACGAACGTTGGGTGGGCCAGGGTGCGGAAGCCCTGGGCCTGACAGGCAAGGTGGACGTCAAAGACTTTGTCGCTGTGCTGGAAGGCAAGTTGCCGGACGGCAGCGACCTGACCCGGATGGTCGGTGGCGAGAACAAACACCGTCCCGGCTATGACCTGACGTTTTCGGCGCCCAAAAGTGTCTCCATCATGGCGATGCTGGGCGGCGACAAACGCCTTATTGCCGCGCATAACCACGCGGTAGAAGTCGCGGTGCGGGAGGTGGAGAAACTGGCCTCGACCCGCAGCATGACTGATGGCGTCTCAGAGACCAAACTGACCGGCAACCTGGTGGTGGCGCTGTTCAACCACGATACCTCACGCGACCTTGACCCACAGATGCACACCCATGCGGTGGTGGCCAACGTCACGCAGCATGACGGCAAGTGGCAGACGCTGTCCTCCGATACGGTCGGCAAGACCGGGTTTATTGAGAGCGTCTATGCCAATCAGGTGGCTTTCGGGCAGATATACCGCCATGTGCTGCGTCAGGATGCGGAAGCGATGGGGTATCAAACCGAGAACGTCGGGCCGCACGGCATGTGGGAGTTTAAAGGTATGGAGAACGTGATTGACGTGTTCTCCAAACGCAACCATGCCATCGACGCCGCCGCCGGCCCAGATGCCTCACTCAAATCACGGGATATGGCGACGCTCGATACCCGCAAGGCCAAGGTCGCCAGCGATCCGGCGGCCCTGGCGGTCGAGTGGCTGCAGGAAATGAAATCCGCCGGCTTTGATGCCAAAGCCTATCTGGCGGAGGCGCAGTCTCGCACGATGGTGACGCCGTCCCCGACGCCGCTGGAAGCGGGGGGCGACGCGCTTGTCGACCAAGCGGTGGGACAAGCCATTTCGGCGCTGTCTGACCGGCAGGTCAACTTCACGCACAACCAGGTGGCCAACAAGGCCATCAGCTACCTCTCCGGTGAGCCGGGCATGCTGGACGCGGTACGCGACGGCATCGACCGCGCCATCGAGCGCGAGCAGCTTATTCCGCTCGACAAGGAGAAAGGCGTATTTACCTCCGATATTCATCTGCTCGATGAGCTGAGCGTGGCGCAGCTGAGCCGCACGCACCTTGACGAGAGTGCGGTGGTGATCGGCGCGCCAAAGTCTGACCCGCGTACCGGCAGCATACCAACCTACAGCGATGCCGTGCAGCAGCTGGCGCAGCATGCGCCGGCGATGGCGGTGTTGTCGGGCATTGGAGGCGCATCGGTAAACCGTTCCCGCGTGGCGGAAGTGGTGGAATTGGCTCGTGAGCAGGGCCGCGACGCCACCGTGCTGACCGTTGATCGGCAGTCACAGCAGTATCTGCAGCAAAGCGTCCATCTCGATGAAAGCCGCGTGGTGACGCGCGCTGCGCTCGGCAGCGAGGCGCTGTTTGCGCCGAACAGCACGCTGGTCGTTGACCAGGCAGAGAAACTGACGCTCAAGGAGACCGTAGCGCTGCTGGATGGCGCGGTGCGTAACAACGTCCAGCTGGTGCTGATGGATACCGAAAAGCGCAAGGGAACGGGCAATGCCCTTGCCGTCATGAAAGAGGCCGGTATCCCGCGCTATCAGTTCAGTGGCCGTCAGGCGGCGGTGGCAGAGGTGGTGAGCGAGCCGGACAAGGCGCAACGCTTCGGCCAGCTGGCCAAAGGCGTGGCGCAGGCATTGGTTGAAGACCGGCCGGCGGTCGCGCAGGTCAACGGCCCGGCCGACCAGCGGAAGTTGACGGCCATGATACGTGACGAGCTGAAAGATACCGGGCTGCTGGGACGAGAAGAGACCCATGTGGCCACGCTGACGCCGGTGTGGCTGGACAACAAAAATCGGGGTGCCATCGATACCTACCGGGAAGGCATGGTGATGGAACGCTGGGATGCGGAGAGCCGGCAGCGCGAGCGGTTCGTTATCGACCGGGTCGGTGCGCAAACGCGCAACCTGGTGTTGCGTAACGCCGAGGGTGAAAAACATACGCTTGCCGTCAAAGCCGTGGACAAGGACTGGTCGTTGTTCCGGGCCGGTACGATGGGTGTTGCCGACGGCGAACGCCTGCGGGTGCTGGGTCAGGAAGGACGGGGCAAGGATGCGCTGAAGGCCGGCACGGCGCTGACGGTTGTTCGTGCCGGCGCCAGCGAGCTGCAGGTGCGCGTGGCCGGCGAGCCGGATGCGACGCAGAAGCTGGCGGACCGAGTGCTTGTGGTCGGCAGCGACATCTTCAACGCCGTCAAGGTGGCGCCGGCGTATGTGGAAAGCCTCGGCGCATCGGTGAGCAGTACGGCAGCGGTCTATGCCGCGGTGAAGAAAAACGAGCTTAACAGCGCCACACTGAGAGGCATCGCCCGCAGCGGCGGACACATCACCCTCTATTCAGCGCTCGATGCGCGCAAGACGCAGGAGAAAGTCGCTCAGCATCCGGCGTACCGTCTGGCAGGTGAGCAGGTCAAACAACTGGCTGGTGAGAAGGGGCTTGATGCCGCGATCGCCGGGCAAAAATCGGGGCTGTTTACCCCGGCGCAGCAGGCCATTCATTTGGCCATTCCGACGCTGGAAGGAGATAGCGTCGCGTTTGGTCAGGCCAAACTGCTTGCCGGCAGTCTCGGTTTTGCGGCCAAAGGCGTGTCGATGGAGGCCATCCAGACGGAAATCGAGGCGCAGGTCAAACGCGGGGAACTGCTGAAAGTGGATGTTGCGCCCGGCGTCGGGGCGGACTTGCTGGTCTCGCGTGCCAGCTTCGAGGCAGAGAAAAGCATTATCCGGATGATTGCTGAAGGGAAGGACAGCCTGCCGCCGTTGGTAACAACCAGTAGCAAAACCCACAACGAGGACGGCCCCGGCCAGCGGGAGGGAAAGGTGACTCCGTATCTGACCCAGGGACAGCGGCAGGCTGTCGACCTTATTTTAACCACAACTGACCGTTTTGTGGCAATACAGGGCTATGCCGGTGTGGGGAAAACCACCCAGTTCAAAGCCGTTCTGGCCGGGATAAATCAGCTACCTGAAAGTGAACGGCCCCGCGTGGTCGGGCTGGCGCCAACGCACCGCGCGGTCGGGGAAATGCAGGCAGCCGGCGTCGATGCGCAAACCCTGGCATCGTTCCTGCACGATGAGGGGCTAAAGGTCGCCGGCGGCGAGAAACCGGACTACCGCAACACGCTGTTTGTGGTGGATGAGAGTTCGATGGTGGGCAACAGCGACATGGCGCGCGCCTACGCGCTGATTGCCGAGGGCAACGGCCGCGCGGTGATGAGCGGTGACGAGGCTCAACTGGAGGCGATTGCGCCGGGCGCGCCGTTCCGGCTGGCGCAGGGGCGCAGCGCCATCGACATGGCGGTCATGAAAGAGATTGTACGCCAGACTCCCGAGCTGAAGCCGGCGGTGTACAAGATGATTGATAACGATGTGCCCGGCGCGCTGGACGTGGTGCGCTCGGTGGCGCCGGCCAACGTACCCCGGCAAGCCGATGCCTGGGTGCCGACGCAGTCGGTCGTTGAATATCCCGCCAAGGGGCCGGATGACATTCATGCCGCGATTGTCAGCGATTACCTGGGACGCACCGAAGCGGCCCGGCGCGATACGCTGATCATCACCCACCTCAATGCCGACCGGCACATCATCAATGCCGGCATTCACGGCGAGCGTAAGGCAGCCGGGGAGCTGAAGGGCGAGTCAGTCAGTCTGCCTATCCTGGAGACCGCCAATATTCGTGACGGCGAGCTGCGCAAGCTGGAGACCTGGGCGCGCAACCGGGACGCCGTTGTCCTCTTGGATAACACCTACTACCGGATGGCCGACATCGACAGTCAGTCCCGTACCGTCAGCCTGCAGGACAGCGAGGGCAACACCCGGCAGTTTTCCCCGGCCAGTGCGGTGCGCGAAGGCGTCACGCTGTACAACCCGCGCACCATCGAGGTGAGCGTGGGCGACCGCATGCGTTTCTCCAAATCGGACGTCGAGCGCGGGCATGTGGCCAACAGCGCCTGGACGGTCGAAGCGATAAAAGGTGACGTGGTCACGCTTTCCGATGGGCAGCAAACCCGCACCGTCAATCCCCGCGAGCAGCAACAAGACCGGCACGTCGATTTGGCCTATGCCATCACCGCGCATGGCGCACAGGGGGCCAGCGAACGTTTTGCCATCACGCTCGAGGGGGTGGAAGGCGGGCGTGAGCCGCTGGTCAACCGGGCGTCGGCCTATGTGGCGCTGTCGCGTGCCAAGGAGCATGTGCAGGTGTACACCGATAACGAAGCCGGGTGGCTGAAAGCCATCGGCAAGGCGACGGCGCGCACCACGGCCCATGATGCGGTATTGGGCATGGCGCCGGGCAGCCAGAAAGCGGCCGTCGACCTCTACGGCAAAGCGAGCTCGTTATCCGAAAACGCGCTGGGACGCGCGGTGCTGCGCGGAAGCCAGCTTACCGGCGACACGCTGGCGCACTATGTGTCGCCGGGCAAGAAATACCCGCAGCCCCACGCCATGCTGCCGATGTATGACGCCAACGGCAAAGCGGCCGGCGCCTGGTTGGCGCCGTTGGCGGACACCCAGGGGAAAAGCGTCGGTGGACTGCCGACGCAGGGCCGGGTGCTCGGCAGTGACAGCGCGCAATTTTTGGCGCTGCAGGGGAGCCGCAACAACGAGACCCGTCTGGCCGGGACGATGCAGGACGGTATCCGGCTGGCGGCGCGCTATCCCGACAGTGGCGTGGTGGTGCGGCTGCAGGGGGACGACGTGCCGTTCAATCCCCAGGCGATGACCGGCGGCAGGGTGTGGGTGAATGACGAAACGCTCAAGGCCACTGCACGGGAGAGCGGCGCGGCTGACAGTGTCATCAAATTGCCGGAGAGCCCGGAAGAACGCCTGCAGCGTGAACTGCAGGCGCAGGCCGACAAACTGGGCCGTGAAACGAACGATCCTGATCCGCAGCGGCTGGCCGGGCTTAATGACGAACAGCTGCGTGCACTGCTTGCGCGCGGCGAACTGCGCGCCGAAGACGTGAAAGACCGTCTGCCGGAGGCGGTCATGCGGGAAGTGACGGGCCAGGATGCTGCCTTGCTGCGCGATGCCGCTGTCCGCAAGGTGGCGCGCGAGCCGGTATCGACCCGCAGCCGGCTGCAGCAGGACGAACAGAACCTGGTGCGGGATACCCATCCAGAGCGAGAACTGAACAAAGAGAAAACCCTGGGCGGCGACTGACGCGCTGCGCTTGTCCAACGCCGCGCGAGACAGGTGACGAGCCCCTGCCTCGCACGGTATTACCTAAAGGAAAAAACGAATGAACACAACCCAAAACGTATCAACGACGCAGGGCATCTTGTTAACCGCGGTGGTCTTGCTGTCCGGGGCTGCGACGCTCTGGGGATATGTGCAGTGGGACACGCTGAGCGACTTGCCGCTGTATTGGCGCAATGCGCTCGTCCCGCTGCCGCTGCTGGTCTTCATGGGCCTGAAGCACCTGCAGGCGCGGCTGAACAGGGGGGGCGAGCATGAATAAGACGCCGCGACTCCCCGCCCGCGTGTTGGGCGTTGCCGCCCTGGTGCTCAGCGGCTGGTTGCCGGCGTTGCCCCTGTTGGCGGCACCGGCGATACAGGTGGGTTTTTCGCCGGAAGGGTCGGCGCAGCAGCTGGTACTGAGCGTTATCGGCGAGGCGCGGCGCGATATTCGCCTGATGGGGTACGCCTTTACCTCGCCGGAGGTGGCGCGGGCGCTGATGGCGGCGCACCGGCGCGGCGTGACCGTCGGGGTGGTGGTCGATGCGAAGGCCAACCAGAACGGCGCCGGCCGGGCGGCACTGAACCTGCTGGCCAACGCCGGCGTGAACGTCAGGACAGTCAACAGCTATAAGATTTTGCACGACAAGGTGATCGTCGTGGATGGCGTGACGACCGAAACGGGAAGCTTTAATTTCAGCCGATCGGCACACCGCGCCAACTCAGAAAATGTGGTGGTGCTGCGCGACATGCCGGAGGTGGCCAAACAGTACCTGGCGCACTGGCAATCCCGCTGGGCGCAGGGCCAGGACTGGCAGTCGACTTACTAAGAAAGGAAATCGGATGGCGATGTTTGATCCGCACAGCGGAAAACTGCAGCAGGTGCGCGAAGTGGTGCGCTTCACCCCGCTGCAGCAGGACGTACTGAAATTTTTGGCGCTGGTGCTGATGGTGTTTGACCACGCCAACCGGGCGCTGGGGCTGCATGAGCCGGTGTTGTTGCTGCTGGGGCGGGGGGCATTTCCGCTGTTTGCGCTACTGTGGGGTTACAACCTGGCTGTCCGTCCCGTCCGGCAGGCGCCGGCGACCCGACTCTGGTTGTGGGCCATTGTTGCCCAGCCGGGCTACTGGCTGGTGATGCGCTATGACGGGCTGCCATTAACTGATCCGAACATCTTGTTCTTGTTTGCGGTGGTAACGCAAGCGCTTGTGCTGGCTTCACGGCCAATAAGCAAAGGCTCGCCTAATCCGTTGTTGGTCGGTGGCGTTCTGCTGTTTTTGTGGGATGTGTATGGTGCTACAGACGGAACTTACGGTACTGCCGGCATTTTGGTGTTGTTGGCCAGTTATGGGTTATGCGTTTCTCTTCCGGGGTATGTAACGACAGTTTGGCAGGTACGGGGCCTGTCCATCATCTCCTGGCCCCTTAGCGTGTTGATGCTCAACGCCGATCTACTTGTCTCGATGATGCTGGCCGGCCTTGTGTTACCGGCACTGTTGATTATGGGGTCGTTTCCACTGGTTGTTCCTGGTGTCCAGGGCAATCACCGGCGCCTATTGCCGCGAGGATTTTTCTTATACGGCTATGTAGGGCACTTGTTGATGCTGGCGTTGCTCGCCTGGTTGGTTCGTTAAGACGGTAAAAAATCGGTGATGCAGATCTCAGTATGTAGGGCAATATCCGCCAATATCATTGGTTCTAGATAGAAAAGATCGCTTTGAAGCTGCTAAGCCAAGGTTTTTGTAGTAGTCTCTGCTAAATGATCCTTTTTAGATCCTTGGGGAGGCTGAAATGTCACAAGCCGCAAGCGTAGTAACTTCCTCATCGAGAACGAAACGTTCCTATCGTAAGGGGAGTCCGTTGAGCGCCGCTGAACGGCAGCAAATCTCTCTGGAACGGAAGAAAAGCACACACAAAGAAGTACGTGTTTTTGTTAGAGACTCACTCAAGCATCAACTTCAAAGCATGTGTGAACGAGAAGGTATTACACAGGCCGAAATGATTGAGCGATTGATTGAAATGGAGTCGACAAGACACATTTGAAATGCAACGACATCACATTCTTGATCGTTGTAGCCGTGAATGCTAGATTACTGATCGTTTAGCAGAATTTTTGGTTGGCCACGCCGCAAGGTGGCAGGGAAGGGGTTCCGAGGCTGTTATCGGAACACTGAAAAGCAAAAACCCCGATAATCTTCTCATTTCTTGGCGGAGACGAAAGATTAACGGGGCTCACTTAAAACTGTATAGAAGCGTTGCTCTATGCAGGGAGTATAGTTTTATGCCTTTTAAAGGTCAACTCCTTCGGCGCAACATAAGCGTAGGGCTACTTGAATAGCCAATTTGCGAATGTTGAGCACAACATCAATGAATCCCGTAACTCCCGGCGTGGCGAAGCTAATGCGTTGCGACGCGGGCAACAAAAAATTCATCGTCGTTACACCCCCAATCTGTGCTGCCGAGTACCGAAGGGCATGGCGAGCAAGGTGGTGGCGCGCATGAGCGGTCACGACTGGCGGCGTAATGATGACCTGATCGATCTGCGCCGGCAGGGGTATATCCCCTATACTCAACGTAATAACCCGGACTACCGTCCCAAACCGATGCGCATTGCCGCGCGGTCGGAGAGCCGTGAGGCACTGACGGTCCTTTCCATGGTGCTGGGCGCCAACTGCGATTACAACCCGGACAGCGATTACCCGTTTGAGATCATGCTGCCTTTTGAGGATGTGGCCAAATCGATGGGGGTGCTGCACGTTTACGAAAGCGGCCGCAAGGCGTATGACGTGGCTCTGCACGCGCTGTCGGTGCTCGAGCAGCTGGACTACCTCATCGTGTCGCGTGGGCAGGATACCGACACAGGTCAGAACAAGCCGCTGCGCATCTGGCTGACAGAGAACTTCTTTACCAGCCGCGGAATCCATGTGGACGAAATTCGTCAGTGGCTGGATCAATATCGCTTGTGGGCCATCAAAAACGGGCTGACGGAAACCCTGCGCAAGAAATACGAGCGCCATCTGGTGCGCATCGCGCATCTTGGGATCGACATCGAGCGCAAGCACTCGCTGAAAAACCGGCTGAAAAAGATCCGCCGTTGGGTGGTAAGTCCCGATCTGCAAAACCTCAAGCGCAACGTGGAGCAGGTGATTGGCAACGAATTGGCCAGACGTCAGCAGGACGCACAGCGGCTGGATACGCTGCTGGATGACACCGCTGCCGGCATCAAAAAGCTGGCCACCGCCCGGCGCCAGAAGCAGAACGGTTTTTATCAGGCCTGGGTAACGTGGACGATGGGGCGTTCGCCGCTGACGGCAATGCAGCTGGAGAATACGCTCAAACATGAACAGCCCGGTTTGCTGAACAGCGATCCGGAGGCGTTCTACCGCCTGCTGCTGGAGCGCGCTGGCGCCATCCCCGTCTAACATCCTCTCTTATACAGAATTTTTACCCTTCCTTACCCGCGGGGGGTTTGTGCTGCCTGTTTTCCGCCGCGGATGGCCAGTTGGCTATTCGGCCAGGCTGTTTCGGGGGATGCCGACGTGATTTTTGCGGCCACCGACGTCGATCCGGGGCATTGCTGGCCACGAACTGCAACGAACAAATCCTTAGCTTCGTCATTAATTTCGTAGTCCGAATTAACTTCGAAAAAGAACTTTGAAATAGACTTAATTCCGAAGGTTATTTCTGAACAAAATATGCCCTTTAAAAAGGGAGTCACTCAGCGCACCGGCTTACGCCGTTGCTGTTGAGTACCTCCCTCACTTCGCTCGAGCAAAAAACAACATCGCCCTTAACATCCCAATCTCACTCAGCAAAACCTAAAGTAGCACCTGCAGTCATGACTGCAGGAAAAAGAATCTGCACCCAAATCAGAACCGACGAAAATTATCAGCAAATCGAACTCACCAACCTCAGCTCCACAATTCTCCTCTCCACCGCTGAAAAGCGCCGTCGCCCCGGCCTAAGGGGCCGGAACAATGCCGCTTTTAATAATAAGTGTTGTAACTAGAAATCAAATCGCTGTCAGAAATGTTTCTGAGCGTTCTTCATACACGCCCGTAAGCGGCCCTAACGGCCCGCTAACGCGGAGATACGCCCCGACTGCGGCTACGCCTCGTCGTGACCACTCCGACGGCGCACACAAAGATATACGTCGCATTTAGCGGAATTAGTCTTGCAGGACGAGGGATGGGATAGGTGAAATCTATCAAAACAGGGCGGCTACGCCGCGTCTCCGGCGACCCTGACCTGATGGCGTTCTCATGCCGCTCAGCTGTCGCCTCCATGCGCTTACGCGCATAAAGAAATCGATTCTTAGTTAACAGTCGGTTCGTTGTGACAAATCTCAAGAAAAACCATGCTAGGTGAAATTTGATAGTCCATGGTTAGGAGATTCAATCGACCTTTTTTGAATTTCCTAATCATGGACGGTGGCGAGGAAGGGTCTTATCGGATGAGGCTTGTCGCACGATAAGGCGTAAAAATGCCATTTTAGCTGTATTTTTAATCTAAAACCCACTTTTCAGGCGCACTTATCCAACATCGGAGTCTGAAGCCATCGTTTTTTCGCCATCCGCTGCAGCCTGTCAGAGAGCAGTTTGGTGGCGTGTTCACCCGCCACGGCACCGGCAAAACGCAACCGGCCCTTGCACAGGATGCACTGGTACGGATCGGTGCCCAGGAAGCCTTTCATCAGCACCGCGAACCCGGGACGTTTCGGTTTTTCCCGTACCGTCATCGCCAGCGCGTCGTAAACCTTCGGCAGCAGTGTGCCCCGTTTGCGATTGGCCAGAAAACCGTAGTACCGCACCATTTTAAAATGCCGCGCCGGTATATGGCTGACGTAACGCTGCAACATCTCCTCCTGGCTGATATTCTGGCGTTTGTGCTGCTGCGTGCGGTGATCGTAATACTGATGGACCACGGCGCCGCCACGGTAATGCCGGAGCTGAGAGGCTGCCACCGGCGGGCGCTTCAGATAACGGCCGAGGTATTTCACGCTGCGCCAGGCGCCGCGGGTCTTTTTGGCAAAATGCACTTTCCAGGCGCGGCGATATTGGGCATGCAGATAACGGTGCCACCGCTCTTTATTACGGATATGGCCGAGACCCGGCAGGCCGCCGGGGTTGATTTGCGCGTAGTTGTCGCGCAGCAGATAAACCACGGCGTTGCGCCAGATTTGCTCTACCTCTTTCTTTTTAAAGAACAACTGCCGCCAGGTGTTGTGGTTGATGTCGAGGCCGCCGCGGGTGACGGAGACGTGGATATGCGGGTGCTGATTGAGCTGCCGGCCGTAGGTATGGAGCGCACAGAAGATACCGACTTCGATCCCCTGTTGGCGCGCCCAGCGGAGCATGGCGCGGGTGGCGCAGCAGAACAGGTCATTGAGCAGGGGCCAGTTGTTGTTGAAGAACGGCCACAGCAGGTGCGGCATGGTAAACGTAATGTGCTGCCAGTCGCAGTCGGGCAGGATGTGCTGCTGTTCGGCGATCCACTGCTCGGTGGCCTTGAGGCCACAACTGCTGCAGGCCTTGGACTTGCAGCTCTGGCAGAAAAAGCGGGAATGGGTGCAGTCCGGTGAGGCGCAGCAGTAACGGCGCACGCCCATAGTGCAGGTGCCGCAGGCGAGCATGCGTTCGACGGCGAGTTTGGTCCAGTCGCTGAGGGAGTCGCCGTGTTTGTCGAGATAGCGGCTCCAGCCATCGTCATGCTGGAACAGCAGCTTTGCGGGTCTGGGAATATACATGGTGCAGAGTCTACAGGGCGGCAGGGTACAGGAAAAGGGCGTCGGCGCGAGCCGGCTCACGACGCAGGCGTGCTCATTTTATGTCGGTGTCAGCGCGAAGGTGGGGGATGCGCCACCGTGTGAGCCGCCGGGCCGTCAGGCGGCATCGGTGTTGATGTGAGGCTGGGGCTTACAGACGGTTGAGGCAGCAATGCTGCCGTGCTCGTCCCGCAGGGGCGCTACGTTCGCGCGCTGGCCGACGGCCGCATCGATTCGCTGAGCGTCACGATTGGCCAGAGGGTCAATGTGGGGGATAGTTTGCTGCAGGTGATCCCCCACGACATCGATCACTACGCCCTGGTGCTGTGGGTGCCTAACGACGCCATCCCCTACATCGCCACCGGTGACAAGGTCAATGTGCGTTATGACGTCTTCCCGGCGGAAAAATTCGGCCAGTTTGCCGGTACGGTGTCCGTCATCTCCAAAGCCCCGGCCTCACCGCAGGAAATGCTCACCTATCAGGGGGCGCCCAAAGCGGCGCTGACCGCCGCCGTGCCCTACTACAAGGTGATCGTCATTCCGGAGAAACAGGCCATTGCCTATGACGGCAAGCGTCTGAGCCTGGAAAACGGCATGAAAGCGCAAAGCACCCTGTTTCTGGAAAAAAGGAAGATTTATCAGTGGATGTTGTCACCATTCTACGACATGAAACACAGCGCGACGGGGCCGGTCAATGAGTAAGCCCACATTCAAACAGCGGATCAGCCAGCTGAACCTGCGGCTGCGCCACCGGGTTCCAATGGTGCACCAGACCGAGTCGTCAGAATGCGGGCTGGCCTGCCTGGCGATGATCTGCGGTTACTACGGTAAAAACGTCGACCTGATCGCGCTGCGCCGGCAGTTCAGCCTGTCGACCCGCGGCGCCACGCTGACCGGGTTAACCGGTATAGCCGAACAGCTGGGACTGGCCACTCGCCCTCTATCACTTGATATTGGCGAGCTCAGCGCGCTGAAACTCCCCTGTATTTTGCACTGGGAGTTCAACCATTTCGTGGTGCTGGTCAGTATCAAAGGTCACCGCGCGGTGCTGCATGATCCGGCGCGCGGGCGCCGGGCCGTCAGCCTGACGGAACTGTCGCACAGTTTCACCGGCGTGGCGCTTGAGGCCTGGCCCGGCAGCGCCTTCACCGCCGACAGCGTCCGCCACCGTATTCACCTGCGCACGCTGATTGGCAGCGTACACGGTCTTAAGGGGGCGCTCGGCAAAATCTTTTGCCTGTCTCTGGTGTTCGAAACCATCAACCTGGTGATGCCCATCGGCACGCAGCTGGTGATGGATCACGCTATTCCCGCCGGGGATCGCGGGTTACTGACGCTCATCTGCGTTGGTCTGATGCTGTTCATCCTGTTACGGGCAGCTGTCGGCATGGTGCGCGCCTGGTCCGGACTGGTCATGTCGACGCTCATCAACGTGCAGTGGCAATCCGGTCTGTTTACCCACCTGTTGCGCCTGCCGCTGGGCTACTTTGAACGACGCAAACTGGGTGACATTCAGTCACGCTTCGGCTCGCTGGATACGTTGCGCAGCACCTTCACCACCAGTATTGTCGGCGCCATCATGGACGGCATCATGATGATTGGCGTGCTGATGATGATGGTGCTGTATGGCGGCTGGCTGAGTGGGGTGGTGATCGCGTTCTATGTGCTGATGCGCCTGCTGACCTACGGCTATTATCGTCAGCTGTCCGAAGAGGCGCTGGTGAGAAATGCCCGCGCCGGCTCGTATTTTATGGAGACGCTGTACGGTATCGCCACGGTCAAGATGCAGGGCATGGCGGAACACCGTATCGCCCACTGGCTCAACCTGGAAATCGACACCATCAATACCGGTATCCGAGTCACCAAAATGGACATGCTGTTTGGTGGGATCAACACCTTCGTGGCGGCCTGTGACCAGGTCGTCATACTGTGGCTGGGCACCAGCCTGGTGATCGACAATCAGATGATCATCGGTATGTTCGTCGCCTTCGGGGCCTTTCGGGGGCAATTTTCTGACCGTATTGGGTCGCTGACGGAATTTTTGCTGCAGCTGCGCATGATGAGCCTGCATAACGAACGCATTGCCGATATTGCCCTGCACCCACGGGAAAACCGTAAACCCGACCTTCCCTGCGCGGAGGGAAGGCAACCCGCGGGGTTGTCTTCCCATGCCCTGAGCTACCGGTATGACAGCCAGTCACTGGCGGTCATACCGGCAGCTTGGCATCAACAACTACCACAAAATGATTGCCTGCGTGATGCAGGACGACAAGCTGTTCTCTGGCTCGATCCGGGAAAATATCTGCGGGTTCGCGGTGCTGATGAAAGCGTTCCTGGGCACCGACCCGTACCAGTGCATCCTGTGCAAGGGTCGACTGCGTTTTGCCGGTGCCATGGCGGGCGAGCACGCCACAAAAATGCTGTCAGACAGGCTGCATAAGATGGCAAAAAAACGATGGCTTCAGGCACTGGCTCTGGATGAGTGCACCTGAAAAACGGATTTTAGATGAAAACACGGCAAAACTGGCATTTTTCTGCATTGCCCTGAGACAACCCTAACTATATGGGGAGATCCTTTGCCTGAATGCTTGGTTAGGAAACTCAAAAAGGGTCGGTTGAGTTTCCTAACCATGAACTTTGCAACAGTGCCCTTGGCCCTTGGCACTATCTCATGGCATACCAGCCCACCATTACACCAATTTCACCCTCTATGCATAGCGACTTTATTTGTTGTTAGAGTTGATTTTCTTGGTGTGTTATTTTTGTTTTTGTTTTTATTTTGAATTTTTTAGTGAAATATTCTAAATGCTTTTGTGCTTAGGTGGAAACTAATTGTTTTGTGTGTTTTTTGCTATTTTTATAGATGACCTAGTGAGGGGATGATTATTTCACCAGTCTTGAATTTAAGATAAAATACGAAAGGTATGTGGTTCAGTCATGAGGAAAGTTGCTGTTTATAGTTATTGCAGTTTTGCATTACAAGGGATGGTTGGTATTGCTCATGAGTCAAAATTAATAGTACATTTATTATTAGAAAATGATTCCTTGATACCTTACCCATACTTTAACAAAAACATTGAGTTGGATGATGTTTTTGTACATGTGCGACCTGGCATAACTGGGGACCTAAAATTAATAAAAAAAATCATGACATCGGGTTCATCATCGAGAGTTATTGCTATGGTGGACAATACTGTAAGTGTACCCATTCTAAAATTGCTTCGTGCCATGGGGGTAACCTTCATTTTTTCGTTACGCGATTCATTGATGAACCTAGGTAATTTCCTGCAGGATTCATCGAGTTCTTACTATGTTAGTGAGGAATTGCAAGAATCATTCAAGACAATTAAAGCACCATCCTCAAGACCATCTAAATGGGATCTATTCGATGGTGTTCAGTATTTAACACCTATGGAAACGGAAATAATTCTTGATTTAATCCAAGGAATATCGCCCTGGCGGGTAGCAAGAAATCGGTTTGTTTCACTCAAAACAGTCAGTACACATAAGCTTAATGCACTGAGAAAAATGGAGCTCCGAGGGCTCAATGAGTTTTTTATCACGCCTCAGCGTTAAAGACCGAACGCTGCGCTCCTGTAGGACGAGCACGATAACTCTCCGTTTCAACCCTCCTCCACGCCGGTTAGCCCCCGAGTGGCACATCTCCCTTCTGCGTGTAACCTACACGTAAAGTGTGCGTGAATTGGCTGCGTTGTAACCCTTGCCTGAACCACACCGGTATACCGCAATGGCCGGATAACGGAAACCGCCTGCAGGGTTCAGGTCCGCCGAAAAATCCACGATGTGGACTGACCCCGCCCCGGTAGACGTATAGTTTGAGCATAGCAACTGTCTTTCGAGTGCGACTACGAAGCATGCTGGTGATACATAGAAAAAGCTGGAAAACCCGGCAGGAAGTAGAGCTGGCAACGTTGGCTTGGGGGGACTGGTACAACAATCGCAGGCTGATGGAACGGCTCGGTCATATTCCCCCGGCTGAAGCGGAAAAAGCGTATTATGCATCAATCGTGAACCCGGTTCTGGCAGCCTGAGTTCGCAGACAAAACACTCTCCCGGAAAACCGGGGCGGTTCAGACCCGTTGTCTGTTAGCCACTCGATTGGCTCAAATCCCGCAGTATTTGCTTACCAACCGGCCCGGGAACTGAGGATTTTTTTGGTTTCAATCACCGCATCCCGGGGCAAAAATGGCTTCAACTTCCTATGCGTGAACAAAGTTTCGGGCCTGGATCAACACAGTTGGCGATATCTAATTTCAAATAAAGTTAGTATTTGGTGCTTTATCATTTAAAAAAACATCATGAGAAGTGAATATTGTCGTTATCAGGTTTTTATTTGTGGTGGGTTTTAATAATTCTGAAAGGAGGTATACTTGAACTGTCTCTAAGCTATTAATGTAAGTCATATCTATTGTATATAATATAGTGTTCCTTACTCAGATGGTTTAACTTTACCAAAGCGGAAATAATAGGAGGGTATATTTGTGAACAGTAAGATTAAGGTGGTTTTACCTTTAGCACTTTCATTACTAATTGTTTCTGGATTCGCTCAGGCGGAAAATGATCCAAAATGTAAGGACTATCAATCAGTAATGGAGAACACTTGTTGGGGGAGTAACTGGCAAGACGGTAGCGCAGCCTCTTGTGTGGCGGCTCAAACTATGTTCGCTGCCTTAAACTGTACTCAGGAATAAGTCGCATTTGGTAGGATAGTACATGTCTAGGAAACTCAATTTCTCCTTTTGAGTTTCCTAGACATTAATAACGGCACTGTTGCAAAGTTCGCTATGAGGTAGCCTGTTGATTTTTGAAAAGCATTATATTTCAAAGGCTCTGCTCACCAGGCGCATCTCGCCCAGAGGATCACTAGACTAGCCCCATAGATCACCAGACACTTCGCCTCTCTTAAAATAAGAGGTAGTCTTAGAACTATGTTTAACACCAGTCAGAATAATAAGATGGTTGAAGTGTTATCAGGACCTGAACGGCGTCGCCGTCGTACACCGCAGGAAAAAATTGCCATTATTCAGCAGACTATGGAGCCCGGCATGAACGTGTCTCATGTCGCTCGCCTTCATGGTGTAGGCCATCTTCTGGGCTCCGACTTCAGCGTACTGAGGTCAAGGATGATCGGTGGATGGGCATTTATGACCTCGCGCGCAATTTCGGATATCGTCGATAAACGAGCATAACCCTGAAGGAGACTATTTGAATTTTCTGGATATTAATATGCAAAGAAACTTCAGATGGCAAATATCAACGGTTGGCGTTTTTATGGTAAAAATAATGGGACTTTTTTGTCAAGGTCAGGGGGGGGGCTGAGAATTAAAATTCAACGAGCACAGCGCCACATTCTGTTGTGTATCATTATTTTTTTTGCTTTGTATTCTGGTTGGTTGTTGTTTTACATTTTTTAACAATCTAGCCTGTAAAGTATCATATTCTCTTTTTGATGATTAGCTGTAAGCGTCCCAACTTTTGTTTTATACGCCTTTGATAATTCAGGTTTTTCAGTCTTCAGTCTTCAGTCTTCAGTCGTTACTCTTCCGGTGTCAGGTTATTCAGAGGGGCATCAGTTCATGGGGCCGCCCGTTGTTATATTCTATCGGTCAGCGTTCTGTGATTTCACATACTTCATTTAGTGTTATGAACAGGTAAAAATCCAGGATTTCTATCCGGTATGTCAGGTTCAATTGTTCGATAAAGCATTTTATGTTGGCTTGCCAGACTTAATAAATTCGAACTGCACACCATATTATTCTGACCACTATACTAGTGTAAGTGAGACCAATTTTGGGTCGTTGTCCATCCACATCTTCAGCGGGTAGCCACGGTTTACCACGATCCTGTCCAACTTCCGGACGGCTTTCATAAAGTAAAGTTTATTTTCAGCACTGGATGCCCCTTCCATGTAATGTCAAATTTATATCACTAAAGTCACTGCTCAGACTAATTTGTAGTCTTTGTAAGGAGGATATATAGAGCTTAAGCGGTATGCATATTCACCACTTTACAGCTGGATACACTTTTCTAGAGCAGGGCTGGCAATCTCTAAACAAAACATCAATGAGCCATAAAAGAATATTATACGACATATACATCTAATTTATTGCGCCTCAAGTGTTAATGTAATGATTTTATGTTGGCGTTTCTGATTATGCAAAATTGAATGTCGCATGACTATATTTATGAGTTAAGTTTTTAGTTTTTGTAAATGATGTGTAAATTTATTATAAATAAACGATAGTTTTCCATGGGGGAAATGACATTAATGAGTTCCAACATAGATACCCACTTTTTACTACAAGTATTAAATCAACTTGTGGAATCAGATAATTCTGAATTATCTAGGGGGGTGAATCTTCCGATAGAGAATTGGCCGACAACCAGGGAGGTGGCAGATGTGGCTGGGATTAGCATATACAAAGCAAGGGCTGCTTTATTAGCAATGCATGCTAAAGGTTTCGTTTTGGTCAGCAGAGAAGTAAAGAAAAAGAATTTATTGTGGTATCCATTATTAGATGCCAGCGAACCTCCTCACTCGAGGTCACCCTTTATTACGGATATTGTAAATAGATTTATTAATAATACCAAGGTTAATGTATGGAAGTTTAAGTGACAGGTTTTTTGGTTATTTTCAGACGATAGTAATGCTACCTCTATTCAGAATTGGGGGTACTGTTGCAAAAATCTGCAGGTGAAAAACTCATCGACATATTTTGCTGATGGAGCAGCACATGAACCCATTCAAAGGCCGGCATTTTCAGCGTGAAATTATCCTGTGGGCGGTACGCTGGTACTGTAAATACGACATCAGCTATCGTAACAGCAGGAGATGCTGGCAGAACGTGGTGTGAATGTTGACCACACCACGATTTACCGCTGGGTTCAGCGTTATGCTCCTGAAATAGAGAAACGACTGCGCTGGTACTGCTCAAACGCGAAGGTCGATGCCCGCCTGACGTAGAACACCGGCAGATTAAGTACCGGAATAACGTCATTGAATGCGATCACGGCAAACTGAAAAGAATAATCGGCGCCACGCTGGGATTTAAATCCATGAAAACGGCTTACGCCACGATAAAGGGGATTGAAGTGATGCGGGCACTGCGCAAAGGCCCGGCTTCAGCATTTTATTATGGTGATCCTCTGGGCGAGATGCGCCTGGTGAGCAGAGCCTTTGAAATATAATGCCTTTCAAAAAGCAACAGGCTATCTCATAGCGAACTTTGCAACAGTGCCGTTGTTACTGCCCCTTGCGCCGTTCAGGTGGATTCCTTTCCCTGGCGCAGTTCGCTATTCTGTCGCGCTATCAAAAAACGGATGAAGCGAGTGATGTTCAATCAGGAACCCGACAGAATGAAAAAAAGAAAATATTTAACGCAAGATGAAATCAACCGATTATTGCAGGCCACGCGTCATGGGAAATACGGCATTCGCGACGAATGTTTGTTTCAGATGTGTTTTATCCACGGCTTTCGGATCAGCGAAATCTGTCGGTTGACGCTGTCGGATCTGAATCTGAATGATGCGATCATTCACGTGCGCCGTCTAAAAAATGGTCTGACAACGACCCATCCACTGCTGCCGATTGAAATACGGTTGCTGGAAAACTGGCTAACCCAGCGTCAGGGCTGGAGCAACGCCGATAGTCCCTGGATTTTTCTCTCCCAGAAAGGCGGTCCGCTATCTCGTCAGCAGGCGTATAACCTGCTGCGTCGTTATGGCCGACAGGCGGCGATCCCGCTTAGTCTGTACCCTCATATGTTACGTCACGCCTGCGGTTATGCCCTTGCCAATATCGGGGCAGATACTCGTCTGATACAGGATTATTTGGGGCACAGGAATATCCAGCACACCGTTCTGTATACGGCAAGTAATGCCGAGCGCTTTCAGGGATTATGGCAGGGAAAAATAAAGGAAAACAAGTCAAAATGAACCAAACTGTGTAATTTTTATAAAAAAGCCCCATTAAGTCAAATTTTTTTTCTCATCCATTTCAACTATTTTCTATTAGATTGATATTTAATGTTATTTAATTAATTCACCAGGGGTGATTTTTAATGCTTCTCTCATTTTCTGCTCCCCCCTGACCTTCATTGCTCGCAAAAAAACCGCCCAACAACCAGTTATAACCACATTAGTTTCAATTTAACAGACAACATCAATAGAATATATCATATAAATTCATGTTTGTAGCGAATAGTTCTTAATTTAACAATTTGGTTCATTTTGACTACTTTTTTTGTCTTTCCGTGTTCGATTTGGCGCGAGACAAACAGAAAAAATGCTCATGTGAATCAAGTTGTTATGCCAATTATTGGCCTTTTACCAAGACATGGAGTTTTGAACTTATGCGTAAGATCCGTCTTATCAACACCTTGATTGCCGCCTCTCTGATGACTGCTGGCCTGGCTCATGCAGCAACTACTACCGTTAACGGTGGTACCGTTCACTTTAAAGGTGAAGTAGTTAACGCTGCTTGCGCCGTTGATGCCGGTTCTGTAGACCAAACCGTCCAGCTGGGCCAGGTCAAAACTGGCACGCTGAGCGAGGCGGGGAAAACCAGCTCTGCTGTAGGCTTCAACATTCAGCTGAGCGATTGCGATACCACCGTTGCTACCAAAGCGGCCATTGCATTCTCTGGTGTTGCTGTCAATGCTGAGAACCCAACTGCTCTGGCTCTGGAAGGCTCCTCTGCGGGCGGTGCTACCAACGTAGGTGTGCAGGTGCTGGACAAAGCAGGTCAAGCGCTGGCATTCGACGGTGCAACCTTCAGTACTGCTGCCACTCTGAATGACGGCAACAACACTCTGCCATTCCAGGCACGTTACATCGCCACCGGTGCGGCTACTCCTGGTACTGCCAACGCGAACGCCAACTTTAAAGTTCAATACCAGTAATACCAGTCTGCAAGGATGCTTAATCAGGCCAGGACGGCCTGTTTTCAGCTATCGAAGAGGGAATAAGCGATGCTCAAAACCAGACTGGGACTCTGCCTGCTTTTCATTGCTCCTCTGTCTATCGCCGGCAACAAGTGGAACGTCACGCTTCCTGGAGGACAGATGCGCTTTCAGGGGGAGCTCATCGCTGAAGCCTGTACGGTTGAGGCGGGTGACAGGCAACTGGTTGTTCGCATGGGACAGGTTAGCAGTAACCGTTTCAAGGATGCAGGGGATGACGCCGATCCGGTGCCGTTCAGTTTGCATCTCCAGGATTGTAATCCCAATGTCAGCGATCGCGTCGGTATCGTCTTTCACGGCTTAGCCGATGGCAAAAACCCTGATGTTCTGTCGGTTGGCGAAGGCGAGGGGATTGCGTCTGGCGTCGGCATCGCCCTGTTCGATGAACAGGGGCAACTCATAGCCATTAATTCAGAACCTCAGTCTTGGAAACCGCTGACTAAAGGAACGCGTATCTTGCAATTTGTCGCCAAATATCGGGCAACCGGCAATACGGTTATCGGTGGTGCTGCAAATGCCCAGGCTTGGTTCTCTTTGACATACCAATAAAACACTCGTTTTCGCGTAGAAACTTTTATCTCGGATGAGATAAGCGCGCGCAAAAGGTTAAAACGGCGGTTATCCGCCCCAAGAGGTTAACGTGATTAAAATGAAAACGACCGGAAACGTCATGGGTTCACTGCTGGCTTTGGCAGTCGTATTTTGTACTCCGCATGTTGAAGCGGGCGTGGCTCTTGGGGCAACACGCGTTATTTATCCGGCAGAACAGAAACAGGTCACTCTGGGTGTGAGCAACAATAATGATAAAGACACCTTTCTTATTCAATCTTGGCTCGAGAACGATGATGGTCAAAAAGAAGGCCGATTCGTTATTACTCCGCCGTTGTTCCTCATGCAGGGGAAAAGAGAAAATACACTGCGTATTATTGATGCAACCAATAACGCCTTACCTAAAGACCGCGAAAGTCTTTTCTGGGTCAACGTCAAAGCCATTCCTTCTCTGGACAAGGCAAAACAGAAAGAAAATACGCTTCAACTGGCGATAACGAGCCGAATCAAATTGTTGTATCGCCCACAAAATCTCAGTATGGCGCCTGATCAGGCCCCCGGAAAACTGACGTTTAAACGCGATGCGAACACACTGGTACTGAATAATCCAACACCCTATTTTCTGACCGTCACGGAATTGAATGCCGGCACACGTTCATTAGCCAATGTCATGGTCCCGCCTATGGGGGCGGCAACGGTGAAACTGCCGGGCGATGCCGGCAGTGCAATTACATATCGCACGATTAATGATTACGGTGCGCTCACGTCTGTGATGAAAGGCACCTTGCAGTAACGATCTGAGTCATTCACTAAAACAATGGATTCAATAACGCAGGTAACGCAGCACCGGCATTGATGACGGCGTGCGGTAGCGACAAGTCACCTGGTTTATGGAGCAGGCACGGATAACATGAAAAAATACCACATCCGGGAACGGGCGCTAAACAAAGCAATGCTAACGCCGCTGGCATTGCTCTTGGTGGCTTCGACATTTTCCGCGCGCGCGGAAAATTACTTCAATCCCCGGTTCCTGGCTGACGACCCGGCATCGGTTGCCGATCTCTCCAGTTTCGAAAAGGGGCTTGATGCGCCGCCGGGTACCTATCGTGTCGACATTTACATGAACGAGGGTTACGTGACGACGCGAGACATCACCTTTGATAAAAGTGATGACGGTAGCCAGCTGGAACCGTGCCTCACTCGCTCTCAGCTGGCTTCACTTGGCGTCAATACCTTGACTATTCCAGATATTGCCGTAATGAAGAGCACTGCCTGCGTGCCTTTCACGCGGCTTATTGCTGATGCTGCAAGCTCATTCGATGTCGGTCGTCAGCGTCTTTCCATCAGCATTCCTCAGGCTTTCATGGGAAATCAGGCGAGGGGGTACATAGCTCCCGAGCTTTGGGATAATGGTATTACGGCCGGTTTGCTCAATTACAACTATACCGGCAGTGAAGTGCGCAGTCACAATGGCGGCACCCGCAATTACGCCTATCTCAATCTGCAAACGGGTCTCAACCTGGGGGCATGGCGCCTGCGGGATAACTCAACCTGGAGTTACAGCAGCGGCACGGGATATAACGAAAATCGCTGGCAACATGTCAATACCTGGCTTGAACGTGACATTGTATCCTGGCGCAGCCGGCTGACGATGGGTGATGGCTATACTGCTGGTGATATTTTTGAAGGTATCAACTTCCGCGGCCTTCAGGTTGCCACAGACGATAATATGCTGCCCGACAGTCAGCGCGGCTTTGCTCCCGTTATACATGGAATAGCACGTGGTACCGCACGCGTATCGGTCAAGCAGAACGGATATGAAATATATCAGACCACAGTACCCGCCGGCGCATTCACTATCGGTGATCTGTATGCGGCAGGAAACAGTGGCGATCTGCAGGTGACGGTGAAAGAGGCGGATGGCTCAGTTCAGGTCTTTACCGTTCCCTTCTCATCCGTTCCGATGTTGCAGCGTGAAGGTCAGGTGAAGTACGCGGTGACTGCAGGGCAGTTCCGCAGTGGTAATGAACAACAAGACAAGCCGAAGTTTTTCCAGGGAACGGCGCTTTGGGGATTACCCGATGGCTGGACGGTCTATGGCGGCACACGTGCCTCAAACGACTATCGTGCCTTTAACCTCGGGGTGGGGAAAAACTTGGGCTACCTCGGAGCGTTATCTTCGGATATTACGCAGTCGAATGCCACCTTGCCTGACGGCAGCAAGCATCAGGGACAATCTCTGCGTTTTCTCTATAACAAATCGCTCAATGAGTTAGGGACCAATTTCCAACTGGTCGGATACCGTTATTCTACCCAGGGCTTCTATTCTCTGGCCGACACCGCGTGGCGACGCATGAGCGGTTACTCCGTGATTAGTGAAGACGGGATCGTGAATATCAAACCAAAGCTGACGGATTATTACAATCTGAACTACAGCAAGCGGGGTCGTTTGCAGGCGACGGTGACGCAACAGGTTGGACGGACATCGACGATATATCTGACTGGCAGTCATCAAAGCTACTGGAATACCAGCCGTTCAGATGAGCAGTTGCAGATTGGTTATAACAGCACCATTCAGGATATCAGCTGGAGCCTGAGTTATAGTCTGTCCAAAAATGCCTGGTCCGACGATAAAGACCAACTGCTTGCTTTCAACATTAATATTCCGTTCAGCCACTGGATGCGCTCGGATACCAGGTCAGTATTCCGAAATGCCAATGCCAGTTACAACACGTCGACAGACTTCAAGGGACGTACGACAAATTCGGCCGGCCTTTACGGGACGCTGCTGGAAGATAACAACCTGAGTTATAGCGTGCAATCGGGCTATAACAGCGGTGGTGGTAGTAACAGCGGCGCAACGGGTAACGCCGCGCTGAATTACCGCGGCGCTTACGGCAACGCCAACGTCGGTTATAGCCACAGCGGTGACTATAAGCAGATTTACTATGGTGCCAGTGGTGGCGTACTTGCCCACGAAAATGGCATCACCTTCAGCCAGCCACTCAATGACACCATAGTGCTTATCAAGGCACCGGGGGCGAAACACGTTTCTGTCGAGAATCAAACAGGGGTGCGTACAGATTGGCGCGGTTATGCCGTGCTCCCTTATGCGATGGACTACCGCGAGAATCGGATATCCTTGAACACGAATACACTGACGAACAACGTCGAACTGGAAGAACCGGTATTAAGCGTCGTTCCTACACGGGGAGCCGTCGTGCGTGCGGACTTCAAGGCCAAAGTCGGGCTGAAGGTTCTTATGACATTGACAAACAACGGCAAGCCAGTCCCGTTCGGCTCTGTAGCCTCTTACGGAGATGGTCAGTCAGGCAGCATCGTGGCAGATGGCGGGCAAGTTTACCTTACCGGCCTTGCGCCAAAAGGTACCATCAACGTGAAGTGGGGCAATAGCGAAAATGAGCGCTGCACGGCGACGTACAGTTTGCCGACTGACAGTCAAAACCAGGCTTTGAGCTATGCCTCTGCCATTTGCCGGTGATAAGCAGGAGATGATGACGCAATGAGAAAATACCTTCCAATCCTGTGTTTGTTGCCGTTGGTTGCGGGATATGCCCATGCGGCGGACAGTACTATCACCATCACAGGTTATCTAAAAGGCAATGCCTGCTCGGTCTCTGTTGACTCTCAGGATTTTACGGTGGATCTGTTGAGCAATGCGGCCAAGCAATTCAACCGGGTTGGGGCCGTCACGCCATCCATACCTTTCAAGATTGTCTTCGACAAGTGCGGCAGTTCCGCGACGGCAGTTCGCGTGGGGTATGTCGGAACCTCTGACAGCGACAACACTACCCTGTTAAAGATTGATACTGGAACAAACGCTGCAAGCGGTATTGGGGTGCAATTACTGGATCGTGACAAGACTCCGATTCCATTAAATGCGGCTCAGGACTCCCTGAAGTGGACGACATTGACGGCGGGCCAGTCCAATACGTTGGGCTTTTATGCACGCTTAATGGCAACGCGCGCTCCCGTGATGGCAGGAACAGTGACAGCGACGGCCAATTTCACCTTAGAGTTTCAGTAAGGAAGTCTGAAGATGATCATTATCAATAACATTGTGCTGGCGGGGGCGTTGCTTTTTACTACAACATTCGCCGCGCATGCAGCTGACGTGACCATTACGGTCAACGGACGCGTAGTGGCCAAGCCCTGCAACGTATCAACGCCATCGGCGACGGTAGACTTGGGCGACTTGTTTACATTTAATTATATACAGGCCGGCTCGGGCTCAGCCTGGCATCCGGTAACGCTGAATTTGACCAATTGTCCAATAGGCACTTCGAGAGTCACGGCAACATTCACGGGGACAACGGACAGTACGGGATATTACAAAAATCAAGGTGGGGCAACCAATCTTCAATTGGAACTGCAGGACACCAGTGGCAATAACCTGAACAACGGCAAAACCAAGGCGGTTCAGGTTGATGATTCCACACAGTCAGCGAGTCTGCCATTACAGGTTCGTGCGTTATCAGTTAATGGCAACGCCAAGCAAGGCAGCATTCAGGCCGTGATTAATGTCACGTATACCTACGCCTAAATTGAGGAGTCATGTCATGACACTGGTTTCAAAACTAAAGAAAGTGTTGAAGAAAAAAGAAGTTGCTGCCCTCGTGGCTTCTGTATGCCTAATGGCATACTCATCCGGCGCTAATGCTTTTACTTGTCGAGACTCCCGGGGAACCACCATTAATAGTGATATAGGTTCGGGCTCGCTTGATGTATATGCTAATCTGACACCGAATGTACAAGCTGGTCAAGTATTAGTTGTTGATTTATCTCAATCTATATTTTGTAAAAATGACATGCCGTCAGCCAGGAATGACTTAGTTAGTTTGCTAGCAGGCTCATCATATGGCGGTGTGTTACAGAATTTTAGTGGTACTCTTACTTATTACGGGAGTAGTTATAGTTTCCCAACGACCTCTCAGACAAAAGAAGTGAATAATACTTCGGGCTCTTATACTCCGTGGAATACACAATTGAATTTGACACCTGTTTCTACAGCCTCAGGTGTACTTGTAAACCAAGGGACACTTATAGCAAGATTAGTCATGAGACAGGTAGGATCTAATATCTCTAATGGGGGAGATGTTCACACTGCTACATTTACCTGGAATGTTTACGCAAACAATACGGTTGTCGTTCCAACAGGTGGTTGCGACGTATCATCGCGCAATGTGACGGTTACCTTGCCGGATTACCCCGGAACGGCTGCTGTACCGCTGACTGTCCATTGCGGAAAAAATCAACAGCTGGCTTATTATCTGACTGGCACAACTGCTGATACGGCAAGTACCATATTTACCAATACGTCATCTTCAAACCCGG